>JAUVJE010000119.1 GCA_030592355.1 Clostridia bacterium | reverse complement strand
CAAGTCCGCTTTTGAATAAAAATCAAGTGTCTTATTTCGTTTTATGCTGTCTAATATCCATTTTTCGCCATCGCAAATATCTAATAGCTCCTTTATACTTTCCCTCTCCGGTTTCTTTTTCCATTCCGAAGTGAAAATTACCCTGTCCATGTAAAAAACAGGTAGCTTTAATTCTTTTCCCACCCTGTCGGCAACCGTAGTTTTGCCTGCTCCCTGCGTACCTATTATAATAATTTTTTTTGGTGCTGCCATAAATTTATCTCCACATATCCTCTATTAACCGTCTTACAATTCTAACCGCTTTCCCAGCTTTGGTTATATCGTCAGTCAGTGTATAGATGTCACGGAATATAATCTCCGCATGGCATCCTCTTGCCGCAATCATTGTTTTTTCCATGTATTCTTTAAAGGCATCTTCATCAAAGGAACCAACTCCCAGAAAATTAGGACTAGGTTTTCTGGAATAAATAATATCTGAACCGCGCAGCGCTTCACCCATATACTCTTCATCACACCATGGGGAGATTGATACCTTTCTCAGATTTTCGAGTGTGCTTATACAGGATTCCCAGATTTCGTGCACCGGTTCGCAGCATCCATAATATACCATCCCAAACCGCTCTGCAGCCTTTTTAAATATTGGGAAAATGAACTCTTCATACATAGCCGGCGATAGACCTACGCTTTCCTGAGAGTTCATATTACCCCATATATCTTTCGTTGTTATTTTGCCCGTCTTATGAAATTCTTCAGTCGGCAATTCATCTGTGAAACCATAGCTTCCCGCACCTGCCCGGATATTTCCATTATCGAGGATAAGCAGACCGTTTTTTTCCTGCCAGTTTATATATTCGAAGGAATCTTCGAGTATGAAATCAAAAAACTTTTTTGTTTCATCCGGATAATCGGGAATTGAATACATCAACCTTTCCAGCCCCATAAGGTTAACTGCTCTCGCGGTAAAAGACATAAACCATAAAAGCGAGTTATTGGTAATTTTTACATCAAGAATGTCTCCGAGTAAATCCTGTGCAAATGCGTGGTGTTCATTCGTACCTTTTTCATCATAATTGTAAACCGATTTCTTTAACTTGCTGAAATCTTTTTTTAAATCTTTTATGGGATGTTCAAAACTATATCCAAGCTCTCTTCCTTTTGCATCTGTCGCACGGTGCACGACTCTGTCCTGGTCTAGCTCTTTCATATGGATTTTTCGGTTGATAGGAAAATACGACGGCACAATCTTGTCATCATTTATTAGTTCAAAATTCACTATATTGGCAAGAAGTTCTTTTTCAACGGCAACCGCTACCTCAGATTCGCAGAATATTTTAGGGAAAAGTTCTTCCCTAAACGGGCCATGCTCTATAATAACAACTGGTTTTTCACCTCTAAGATCATTATTTGCATACCAATGGCGGGTCCGCTCTTCCATAACCGGAAGTTTTGAATATTCCAATTGCTTTTTCGCGAGTTCCCTTAAATATAATTGTTCCTTTTTCAAAATTTTATAGCCAGCCAATTCAAACCCCTGCTAATTTTTTCTTTATTATATTATACTTATATAACAAGCTGCCAAAAAACTTTCTTAGACACAGCTGAATCGGTTATCATTTGTATTTGAACCATTCATAGAATATAATATTATAGTCAATTAATACTTAAAAGGAGATATACAATGTTTTGTGAAAAATGTGGTAATGAAATTCCTGATAATTCAAAGTTCTGCGCCGGATGCGGTGCAAAAGTAGAACCCGTTGAAGTTTCTGCTGAATCTGTAGAACAGGTTGTAGAACCCGTTGAAGTTTCTGCTGAACCTGTAGAACAGGTTGTAGAACCCGAATCCCAACCAGCTCCTACCAAGGCACCGGAACCAGTTCCTCCTGTAGCTCCAAAGGCAGCAAGCACCCAGAATATACAGTATAACGACAAGGGAAACCTTATTAAGCCGCTCAGTATAGGAGCATATATCGGGATGTTCATTCTTTTAGCCATTCCTATAGTAAACCTAATCATGCTTTTGGTCTGGAGTTTCAGCGATACTGTTAATATTAATAAAAAACATTTTGCAATCGCTTCGCTCATTCTTCTTCTTATAGGCATACTTCTTGCTATTGGCGGAGTGATACTGATGCTAACAATGGGGGAAAGTTTTTATCAATTCTATTTCTGGCAATAAGAAAGGGATATAAATGAGCAATAATTTTTGTAAAAATTGCGGAGCCGCCTTAGGCGCCGCAGCGAGCTTTTGTAATAAATGCGGAACGGCAATAGCGGAAAAACCAGCTCCCGTGGAAACGGCGAATATCGTGAAACCGGCACCGTCGCAGGCAATGAAGGCAGAATACAAATTTATTCTTCCAACCTCATATAAAAAGAGCCTTGTCTCCATTAAGGGCTGTAGTCTTATTTTTTCTGATACTGCTATTATTGCAGCAATGGTTGATAATAAGATGATGCAAGCCCATATTGCCGCCGTTAAAGAAAGTGTCAGAGGAGAAAAACTGCTGAAGAGGACAGCGGCTGTAATGAAAGCGGGATATACATATTCTGATAAATATCGAACCATGGGAATCAATGAAATTATGGCAGAATCACAGAATAATTTTCTTATCAGAAACAATACTGTCGAACAAATTAAATTTAGAAAAGGCGCGGTGTCATATTCCTATGACGATACGACTACAAATACTCCCCCGACACTCATCATAAAATGCCCAGGCAGCAAGTACACATTCACCATGAACACTGGATTTGACAGCCGGACTTTCATAGGCGTCCTTCGTTCCCTGTTCCCCGGACAATACAAAGGACCAAAAAAATAAAATCATAAAATTGTATATAAACAAAAAACCTTTCCGTAAGGTTTTTTTGTTTTTTCTTGTTTTCGGAAAACTTCCCCGGGATTATTTCTGTTTTCAGTACAATCTGGCTACCTTCCTTAATATCTCATGCAATTTCTCTATGTCCATATCTTTTGTTTTTATTCTCATATCAGTACAAATTGATGCGGCTATTCCTGCAGCTTCGCCTATATTTGCACAAATCGGCATTACCCTCATTGCGGAATGCGCTTCATGGGATGCGGATATCGGTCTTCCGGCAACCAGTAAATTATTAATTTTTTCAGGGATTATGCTACGGTATGGAATCGTATAATACCCACCTTCTGAAATATGTTTTATAACTGTTCCTCCGCCTGTCGGGTTATGTATGTCAATTCCGTAACATCCTCTGGCTATTGAGTCATAAAATTTCACACATTTTACAATGTCTTCGTCTGTTAACTTATACCGTCCTTTTATCCGCCGTGATTCCCTGATCCCGATTTGAGGAGCGGTCTGCAGAAGAATACAGTTTTCAAAGCCTTCTGCGTTTTCACGGAAAAACTTCACCAGCTCGTCCGCCTGTTTCCTTGCTTCGTTTTCAGCTCTTGAAAGCTCCTGCGGTTCCAGCGGATTTCTGTCTATTATACGGGTGCTGTTGAAATGCACCACACCATTGCCAACATGCGGGAATACAAGAATATTTTCACGCTGGTTCTTAATTTCCCCCGATTTCTGCATTTCTTTATATTTGGCATTCAGCTTTTCTCTTTTTTCTATGTCATATACCATTTGTTCGACTTTTTCGGGATCTGCATTACCGAGTCTAAAACACAGTGTCATCGGCTGACATTTGCCATCCCCGTCTCTACCGATATCAAATCCGCATCCCGCAAGGGCACAGACATCCGCATCACCTGTTGCATCAATAAAAAACATTGCTTTATGTTCTCGCACACCTGCTTTTCCAACAGTTGAAACCGATGTGAGTTTTTGTCCCCTTTTCTTTGCTTTGAAAATAAATGAGTGAAATAAAACATCAACTCCCGCATCTTCAGTCATTTCATCAAGTATTTTTTTTAGGACTTCCTCGTTAAATGTCCTTTTTGGCACGGCTCTTTTATCTACTTCACCGGCTGCAAGATATTTAGGTCTGTCATGTTTTTTGAATGAAATAAAAAGAGAATTGCGTCTGTCCAGAGTTTCAAGTATTTCTTTAAAAATTCCGGTATTATTAACCGGAATGATATTGCCTTTTTCATCGAAAGTGTTGTACTTCATAAAAGGGTTAACCAGCGCTGCCGTCGCCATACCTCCAAAAAATCCGTACCGTTCTATTAATAATACTTTTTTATTTTGCCGTGCGGCTGCAATCGCGGCGCAACATCCTGCAAGCCCACCGCCGGCGACAATAACATCATGCTCTTTTTTCATTCGCTGCCCCCTGCAAACTTTTAACCCAAAATGCTCCCTGGGAAGTTTCCCGGTTTTTATTTCAGATTTTCAGGATTAAGACCTTTTAGTTTCTCTATTATAAACATACCGTCTTTTCTGATAAGCACATCATCAAAATAAATTTCACCGCCTCCGAATTCAGGTGTTTGTATAAGTACGAGATCCCAGTGTATTGCGGAATCGTTGCCGTTTGGCGCTTCTTCGTAACATTGTCCGGGGGTCAGGTGTATACTTCCGGCGATTTTTTCATCAAAAAGTGTATCCCTCATGGGATTAATAATATAGGGATTTACACCGAGGGCGAATTCACCTATGTATCTTGCTCCTTCGTCAGTGTCCAGCTTTATATTTGTTTTTTTGGTATTACTGGAAGTCGCTTCAATTATTTTCCCGTCTTTAAATGTAAATTTAATATTTTCCAACACTTCTCCCTCGCTCATGGCAGGAGTGTTAAATGAAATTGTACCGTTAACACTCTCTTTAACAGGAGCTGTGAAAACTTCTCCGTCAGGAATATTTGCCTCGCCGTCACACTTTATTGCAGGGATATCCTTGATTGAAAAAACAAGATTGGTTCCATGACTTATAATTTGCACTTTATCCGTTCTATCCATAAGCTCAACAAGATTATCCATCGCCTTAGACATTTTAGAGTAATCAAGATTACATACATCAAAATAGAAATTTTCAAACTCCTCTGTAGGCTTACCTGCCTGCTGAGCCATGGAGTCATTTGGATACCTCAGCACACACCACCTTGTATTATTTACCCTTTCATCAAAAGCCGGCTTCATAATCATCATATGGAGCTTCCGCTTTTCAGATGGAATAATGCTTGATTCAAAAATATTATCACTTGCCCTGATACCCAGATAAGCATCCATTTTCTTCATCATATCCAATTGGCTTTCATTCATGATATCAAGCTGTTCCTTTGTAATATCCTTCATAACCAGATACTGGACTTGACTATCGTTGTGCACGATAAACGGCAGCCCTCCCGCTTCATATGCTTTTTTCACAATCTCTTTTACCAGCGTATTTTCTCTGCCGCTGAATTCTATAAGAATTTTCTCTCCTTTTTTAAGCTTTACCGAATAATTGATTAAATTAGCGGCCAGTTTTTCATATCTTATGTCTTTCATATCGCCTCCGTTCCTCTGCTCGATTTAATCAAGCTATATAGTGCTCGATTTAATAATTTCTATTCTGCCTGGAAACCTGGTTGTAATACCGTTACTTAAAATTTGCTAATTTTTTTGATTTAACACCTTTGTTATCAATGTAATAAACCTGTACCTCATAGGGGTCGTTTTGGTTAATATATGTCACTATTGTGCCTGATAAATTCTCTACGTCTGAACCTATATGTGAATATGCGGAATTACCTGTAATGAAAACCGCAGGATCCCTCCCGTCGGCAACACTTCCGCCAACCGGCGAATCTCCATGCAGGATTTTCATGCTTCTGGATGTCGGATTTTTAATGCTGTCTTTGTTACTGTCCACCTGATAATATTCAAGCTCCTTTTCAAGGTAATTGTTCAAACCCTCATCCGAATAGTTAGGGGCACCGCTGCTTGGAAGCTCGTATCTGTCTTCGCCTTTATAGGCCCAAATGCTTAATGCGATGACTTTAACAACATATGACCCGTTGTATTTCCATACTGAGTGCCGGGCACTATCGGCAACATCAACGAACAGCGGAACAGCAATAGCTAGCAATACACCAATAATGATTACTACAATCAATATTTCCACCAATGTGAATCCGGATTTACTTTTTAGAAATCCACAAGTCATGATATGCCTCTTTTTTTATTTTTATCCGGTCTGAGAAGTCAACTTGAGTCTCTATACATGACATTATACCAAACCAAGAGAATATTATAAAATAATATATTGCAATCGGTTCTTTGCCAATCTTTAATTATTTATTCACCTATATTATCTTTTTAACGGCTGCTCATGTTTGTACTGTACGGTATTATTGATTTTATAATACTTTCATGATAAAGTTTTTTCTAAACCCATCAGAAAGTATCGGAGGGCTTATGAATTCCAGGGAACGCTTCTTGGCAACATTGAATTTTAGTGACACAGACCGTCCGTTTTATTGGGAAACACCAGGTGCATGGGCCGCCACCGTACAAAGGTGGAGGGATGAAGGTTATGATAAGCCTGCCGATGTCAACTTTCCGGATTTTTTTGGTATGGATAAAATAAAATGGCTTCCGTTTAAAGGCGGCTGGGTAAGCAATCCATACTATCCGTTATTTGATGAAATTGAACTTGATGACGATGGCACAAATATAACCCTGATAGACCGATATGGGATTACAAAAAAGGTTCGTAAAGTTAATCCCGAAACATCCATGCCGCAGTTTTTAGATTTCCCCGTAAAAACCCCGGATGATTTTAAAAATAAAATCGTGCCGCGGCTGGATAGCGCCAGTACTAATCGTTTCCCGGACAACTGGAAAGAACTGGTTAAAGAATACAATGCCCGTGATTATGTGCTTGGAATGTATGTAATAGGTCCTTTCGGTTATCTTAGAAACCTTATGGGCGATGAAAAACTTATGTATGCTCTCTATGACCAACCTGATTTTATTCATGCAATGATGAAACACTGGTCTTCTTTTTATAACAGATTTATCAGCAGCGTTTGTTCGGATGTTGTACCTGATTTTGTTATGGTATGGGAAGATATATGTTACTCAAATGGTCCATTGGTGTCTCCGTCCTCATTTTCAGAGTTCATGGCTCCGTATTTAAAAGATGTAATTTCAACAATAAAAAGGAAAGGCATACCCGGAATAGTTGTAGACACCGACGGCGACTGCACCAAAATGCTCCCGATATATTTAGACTGCGGAGCCAATGCCTTTTATCCATTTGAAGTTCAGGCTGGGATGGATATTGTAAAACTACGGAAGCAATATGGGAATCTTTTCACAATAATCGGCGGATTGAACAAAAGAATACTTTCCGAGAACAAGAATGCTGTGAAAAATGAAGTTGATGGCAAAGTTCCGTTTATGCTTTCTCAAAAAGGCTATATCCCCATGCTTGACCATACCGTTCCTCCTGATGTGCCCTATGAAAATTTCAAGTATTTCATAGAATATGTGCGGAAAGTCAAACCAGTTTAAACCATTTATCCCGACGTTTAACAGCCATAATTGTATAGTGTATTGCTGTTATATTGTGTCGCACTCTCCATTACTATATAGTGTATCTATTGTTAAGGCAATCCACCGAGGAGTATTTATCATGAAAAAACTACTGTCACTTTTTTTAGCACTTTCTTTTACCTTATTTTGCTGTGTGTCCTGTTCCGGTAAAGAAATGAATGCAGAGATATCCTCAAACCCTCCTTTAATTTCTGCTTCTGATTCTATATCACTAAATATATACAGACCTCCCGTTGGCAGTTTTATTCAAT
>JAUVJE010000086.1 GCA_030592355.1 Clostridia bacterium | reverse complement strand
TGAAGTGATTGAATTGCCGTAAAGGAAACATCCTTCTTTTTGCTTATTTTGAATTCTTTATAGACTGCATCTATCAGTCCAACAATAGCAAAAGGAATGAAGATTATTTGAATCGGTATATAAAGGACTATTTGAGCAAATTTAGTTAAGAAACGTAATAATGCTAGAATTGGTTTTTTATTATTCTTATATGCCACAAGATCCTCCTAAATTTCAACTATCCAATAATAATGCAAATTTGATTTTGCACTTGCAAGCCACCTGTCATTATCCATCTATTCCCACTCAATTGTGGTAGGGGGTTTGCTTGTTATATCGTATACACTTCTATTAATTAATTTAATTTCATTAACGATACGATTGGATATTTTTTCATGAATATCATATAGTACGTATACCCAGTCAGCAATTATATACCAGCTGGTCTGAAATCAATCAGTAGTTCGCTCAATTTAATAAATTCGCTCATAGAATTATTTTCTTTCAATAATAAATAATGTTGGATAAATCCCACCGGAATCAAAAATCTCTTCTTTAATTATTCTTAAGAGATCGTTTCTCTCTATTTCATGTCTTAAGAGTTTTTTCTCCTGAGTATATAGAAATGCAATACCATTTTGTTTTAACATTATTCCAAGTCGTTTAACAAAAAGGTTGTACAATCTAATGTCGGACTCGTAATCAGACACTCGATTTCTAACTGGCATGTTGGATATAATCTCATCAAATTTAGATATGGTGTAATTCATGAAATCACTTCTTATGAGTGAAATTTGCTGGTCACTCGCTTTACAGTTTGAGTGCGCAGCATCAATTGCAGCATCTGAAATATCAACTCCGACCAGACTTTTCACCGGTTTTATTATTCCTCGTTCAATAAGCATGGTACCGCTGCCACAAAAGGGATCCAGCACATCTGCATTTGGTTTCATGTATGGCTTACAGATTTGCATCACGGATGCAGCTGTTACAGGATTGATACTTGCAGGAATTGTTTCAACACGATAGGTAAACCGGGATTTATCTTTAAAAATAGCAAATAATTTATTGTCAGGCATTGGTCGGATTTCAAAAGAATATGAGGATGGATTATCTGTATAGCCATGAGCAGCCATCCCACGTGAGATTTTTTTTATAGTATCAATTCGTTGAGCAATGGGCAGCTTACCCGCTTCTATACGATAGACCAGACCAGTGCATCCAAAAGAATCCAGAACGTATGCTGCTTTTCGTAATTCCTGTATAGTACCAATATGGTATAAAGCTTCGTCATAACATCTTATCTTTTTTAATTCAGCAGTCTTGATATTCAAGCCATTATACCCAACTCTATCATAAGCTACTTTCTTGTCATTCAATTCTGATATCAAAGCACTGAGTTTTCTGGATGTTACTATCACCATTTTTGGCAATATGACTTTTACGTCTGTGGGTTTAGGTAGTGTTTTTGCCAGTGCCTTTTTAATCGCAGCTGATTCTGCCTCTACATGTTTTATTTCTCCGGGCTCTATAACATAGTTTTTTAAGTATTTTTCTGGATTGTCCGAATTCCCAAGTGCAAGAATAATGGATGGTTTAACAAAGCGTATTTTCTCTGTTTCTAAAACATTAAACAACTTTTGCGCACATTCGTTTGGTGCACATATCCCAATCAACATGCAAGAAAGTTTTCGAGCTTTTTTATCTTCTATAGCAAGCAATTTATCTGCATCGTGAATAACAAGTGGATTGATTGCTTCTCTATGCTTTTACTATTTACATGCATCTACTAAAAACCGCAGACTCGCTCGTTGATTTTCGCCATCAATTTCTTTATATATCCGCTTATCAGCACTGGGTTGAAGCAACATTTCTTCTAGTGCTTCTTTTTTTACTGTACCCGCTAATGTCGGATATCTTTTTAGTTTTGTTATTAGATTATTTTTTATAATAGTTGGCATAGCTGCTCAATTACTCCCTCTCGGAACTATACACCTTAACTTAAACATATATGTTTAGTTTTTGTGTGGTTTTTCACGTACCTGCAATCCACCGGTAACTACTCCCACTCAATAGTTGCAGGGGGTTTGCTTGTTATGTCATAAACTATTCTGTTTATGGATTTTACCTCATTCACAATCCTGTTTGATATTGTTTCCAGGACATCATAGGGTATCCTTGCCCAGTCAGCCGTCATGAAGTCTGTGGTTGTAACCCCTCTTAACGCCAGTGTGTAATCGTAAGTTCGTTCATCTCCCATGACACCGACACTTCGCATTCCGGTAAGAACTGCAAAGTATTGATTGATGGCTCTCCCAAGACCTGCCGCTTTGATTTCCTCGCGAAAAATCCAATCCGCATCCTTCAGGATATCCAGTTTTTCGTCGGTTATATCACCGATAATTCTAATGGCCAGTCCCGGTCCCGGGAATGGCTGCCTCCAGACTATGTGGTCAGGAATGCCAAGTTCCAGTCCGGCCTTGCGAACCTCATCCTTAAACAGATCCCGAAGGGGTTCGATTATTTCTTTAAAATCCACCAAATCAGGAAGACCGCCTACGTTGTGATGGCTCTTGATAACAGCAGCATCGCCTGCGCCGCTTTCTATCACATCCGGATAAATGGTTCCCTGTACCAGGAAATCCACCTTGCCGAGTTTTTTCGCTTCAGCCTCAAATACCCTTATGAATTCTTCTCCGATTATCTTTCTTTTTGTCTCCGGGTCAGTGACACCGGCTAATTTATCCAGAAACTGTCGCTGGGCATTTACTCTAATGAGTTTCATGTCAAACTGTTTGTTAAATACTTCCTCAACCTGATCTCCTTCATTCTTTCTGAGAAGCCCATGATCTACGAAAATATTAGTTAACTGCTTCCCTACGGCTTTATGTATCATTACTGCGGCAACTGAAGAATCAACTCCACCGGACATTGCGCAGAGCACCTGCTTGTCACCTACTTTATCACGTATTTTTTTTATCATATCATCAACATAGGTGGACATCTTCCAATCACCCTTTGCACCACAGATGCCATACAGAAAATTCCTGAGTATCTTAGTGCCCTCGGGTGTATGATTGACTTCCGGGTGGAACTGCACTCCATACAGGTCCTTTTTCTTGTTTTCAAATGCGCCGGCGGGGCAATTGGCACTTTTGGCCGTTATTTCAAATCCTTTGGGAGCATTGTCTACATGATAAGTATGGCTCATCCAGCATATGGTATCTTTTTCGCAGTTTTCAAAAAGCCTGCTGTCTCCGAGTTTTATTTCAACACGCCCATATTCCCGTTGCTTTGCTTTTTTGACAGTACCGCCGTTCATTGCGGATATAAGCTGCATGCCATAGCAAATTCCCAGAACCGGTACTCCAAGTTCTAAAATTTCCTTATCACAAAAAGGAGCCCCTGCATCCGTAACAGATGCCGGCCCGCCCGTTAAAATTACTCCGACAGGATTCAGTTCATTAATCTTTTCTATTGATGTTGTGTACGGAAGCATCTCGCAATAGACTCCCGCCTCCCTGACCCTGCGTGCTATCAGCTGATTGTACTGCCCGCCGAAATCCAAAACCAAAACAAGTTCGTGCCTCATAAAACCTCCCGTGCGAATATTATATAGATTATACATTATCTATCTTGCCCGAACAACAATTTCTACTCACTGATCCAGGGCCAATCAGTCAATTTTTTTATATTTAAAGAGCGAATATCCGTATTTATCCGGCACTTTGAATTCAATGGAACCCGCCGCTTTGCTTGTGAAATCTTCACCTTCTCCGGATAGTAGGGTGAATTTGTATTTTCCTTCTTTAAGGGGAATTTTAATAACTGCCGAATGTTCTTTTCCCGCAGCTCTGAAAACGGCTGTATATCCTGTGTCGCCAGCAACTGAAATAAACCCGCCGATAGAAAACCCGTCCGGTTCTTCCCCTATCGGATACACATTGCTTTGTGCAATTTTCCGCCTGATTGGCTTGCACAACGCAATAATTTTCTTCATACATTCTTTATATTCAGCGGATAGATTGGAAATCTCAAACCACATAAGCGGATTTGCAAAAATCGTACTCACATAAAGGTAATCCGGAGAATAATGGAAAGGCGCCAGAAGATCATCGGGATACTTATCCATGTTGCGTTCATTATTTAGAAATTCAATACGCAGGCGTCTGGGATCCACGAAATGAGCCAACTGCCATAGATTGCGCATGGTGCAGTGAGGATAATACCGCCTGAAATCCGTATACCTGTTTTCTAAAAATAGAAAGCCATATTGCATTGCATCAAAATAATCGGTTCTTATGCCTGCAGTAATATCAATTTCAACAAATGCTTTACCACCGGACCCTTCGACAAGTGCAGCCATTACCTTTTTAATCCGTTCTTCCGCCAGTTTTGTCTTAAAAGTCATGGCATCATATTTAATCTTATTAAAGCCGTACTTCCGGTACAATTTCAGAAGCACTTTTATATCTTTCTCATAATTTTCATATTCGTTAACTTGATCCGGGCAGAACCAAACACCCTTCATCATTCCGTATTCATCAGCCTTCTCCGTGACCTCATCCAGACCATCGGGAAACTTTTCCATGTCCACGTCCCAATATCCTTCTTTGCCCCACTGGCCCATGTACCGTTCCATGCTCAACGAAGTCATCGCAGCGCCTTTTTGCCAGCCGTCGCTGAAATACAGGAAATCACCTCCGGCTTCCTTCATATCATCAATTTCTTTCTGCATAAATTCACTGCTTACAATTTTATCTGCGTTTCTGTCTCCCCAGGTAGAGTGCCAGATAACATCATCCCTCTTCTCATCATAGATGCGAAACTTTCTCTGGTAATCGTGCAGGGCTTTCATTCGTCCGAATTCGCCGCTGTCATATAAAATCACTGTAAAAGGATATCCGGGGTATCTTGTCAAATCATCAGACCCGTGGCCGGCAAAAAACATCTCTCCGCCGTCGCATAACAAGTCAAATTTGCTTTTTACGGGCCGTGCGTGCGGCAAGGGTGCTTCTTTTAAAAATACAATTCCATTATCCCCAACCTGATCATGAAAATATAATAGATTTGAAGAATATGAATTGGAAGAATGAATGGTGAGCAAGTCTTCACGCCAATGGCACAGGTTGTCCTTTCGGTCCGTATGAGCCATAAAATCAGCAATCCCAAGCTTTTTATGAATATTGTCAAGTTTAAGCATATCGCAAAGCCCTGTTATCTCTTTGCGGTTATTGACAAGGGTGCGAAAATCCTCAATATTATCAATCGGTTGCTCCACAGTTACTTCGCTTTTTGCAATGGGTATGTGTCCGCTCATCGAAATCCACTGGGAGATTGCAGGAGTCTGCGGATATATCTTAAAATGGGAGATTATGGAGTATCCCCCGTAGTCACCGGTTACATCAATTCTCAGGGACTCCTCCTCAACAATGCTATCCTTCGATTTATATATTTTATAAGAAACTTTCCTGCACTCATCCTCAACTGAAAAATCCGGGCAGGGCGCAGGGGTTTCGCTATCTTCTTTTAGATATTCGATTCCATTTATAATATCTTTGAGAGATGTTGAGTGGCAAAGCCCGTTCTCAATCTTCCATCTTCTGGAAATCATTGAGTTGGATATCATAAGAATATTATCTTCCGCTATAATGCTGCAATCATTAAATTTCATATGGACACCTTACTTTTTTATACATTCATATACTGTGCTAAACGTCGTTTTTTCCGCCCGGCGCCTGACAACAAGTCCCCTTCTAGTGACTTCTTTATTAGCCGTATAACTATTTACCAGGTGCACTGTGGTTCCCGGTTCGCCCTTCATGGAAATTCTGATTGTTTTATCAGGGAGTTCGAAATCAACACTCCAGCCACCGTCGGTTTCGAATTTTTCTATATCAAAAAAATGCTGATATCCCGCCTCTTGCTGTGCCCTGAAACCTTCGTCCGCGGGCTTTCCCGCAGCCAGGTATTTCGGCGCCAATGTTTCAATTTTTTCAGTCTCATAATCGCATTTTATATTGCCGTTGCAATAGAAAAACCAATCAACGGAATAATCGCCCCATGAATGTACAAGAAATTCATCCTCCACCCGATTCTCACTTACTCTGAAAGCCCTGGTGAAATCAGTAGCTTCGTAGACAGCCTTGGCTTTTACTTTGATATACGCGTTTTCCCTGTCATATTCTTCGACAATCCCAAGGGGAAGGCTCATCCTGTACTGATCTTTCTGATTTAATGTGACTGTATTATGACATAATGTCTTGCGCTGCCATTCAACAAAAAGCGACGATGCATATCCGCCGTTGCCGATGTCGTACGACACTACATCGCCGTTAAAAGCCATTTCAAAATTCATAATGTCAGGGTGTCTGTGAAGATGCGTCAATGTTCCATATTTAAAGAAAACTTCTGTTCTGTCTTTTCGCAGCATTGCTGTTCCCGATGAAGGGTTGTTGACTGTTCCGAAATTTACATCATACACTTCATCGCTCCACTCATTAAACAGCAGGCGGGTAAATGTTGATACGGTTTCTCCTCTTTTATAAAACAACGAGCATACTTTTTTGAATAAAGGATTGTCATATATTACCGACGCATACTCATATTGGGTCCTGTAGTTATGGATGTCCAGGTAAGGATGGGCATCATTCGGATTAGGCAGCCTTAAGTTGCCGAACATCATCTTTAAAGGATATTCAAAGAGTTTTTCAATTTTTTCGTAAACAAACGGCATCTCCGGTATATCAAATTCTACTCTTCTGCAAATAAACATCAAAGAAGCTATTGGCTGAATAGTGTAAAAATGATAATGCATAGAACCTTCATACCACATACCTTCCTCGGTAACACCCTTTTTAAGCTGATCAAGAATACCGAAAACGCTATAAAAGCCTTTTTGAATATGCTCTTTTTCATTAAAAAATACACCAATAACCGCCTGCGCGCATTTTATCCAAACAGGAATGTTATATATTCTATTGGCAAAAAAATCGAACATCTCCGCTTCCCGTTTAAATAGCTTTTCGTAGTAATTTTTTAATTCCGAATCGGTAAAATGCTCTCTCACCATATCCATGCCAAGAATGATTTTTATCATTGCAGATGCATCATCAAGATGCTGGTTCTGCAGCTTGCCTTCAAACCTCTTAGCAATTGGTTCGCTTACAAAATCATCATAATTATCAGAGTAGAAATCCAGTACTTTTTTAATATGCCGGATGTACTTGTCGTCATCGGTCAGCCTGTATAGTACCGCGGATTCATATACACTTGAGTTGGCGCGGCCGCGGTACATGTTGTACCATACCTTGTTGAATGTTTCCCCGGTATTCACATGGCCGCATACGGAGCAGACATGCTCTTTCGGGTTTTCTATATCGAATCTGAGCCGTCCCTGGCATTTTTCACAGTTATAGTGGTGAAACCATCCTGTAACCCGTGATGCCTCATCGTGATATGACTCTATAAAAGCATCTAGTTTCACGGTCGTGGATTTTATGAACCTATCGGCCCATTCTTCTGTTTCAATCTTCTTTTTTATAGCTCCCCAATTAATAATGTCAACCATTTCATCCCCCCATTATCTACTAGATAACAGTATACAATATTTTGTGATTATAGGTCCGGATTATTGTATAATTGGTTTATCTTTTTCGGGGGTAATCAAAATGGCGGTAATAAAATTACAAAAAGGCGGATTTATCAGAATTGATTTCATAACTGAAACATGCTTAAGGTTAAGGATGTCAATGGATTCAGAATTCTCTGAAAAAAACCCATATGCACGGTACGGTATTTTTGATTTCTCAGGAAATAATCCGCATGTTGAGTCATCTACACATAATAACATTTCCCGGGTATCCACTTCGGCATTATCCCTGTCAATTGACAGTGAAGAGCATGATTTATCAATAAAAGATCTCAACGGCAGCGAAATCATTAAGACTGGAAAATCTCTCTGGCTCGGTGCATCCGATGGATTCTCAATTGACCTTGCCGTCGATAAGAAAGAAAAATTTTATGGATTGGGAGATATCAACCGCGAAGTACTTGAGAAGCGTGGAACAAAGGCGCAAATATGGGTTAAAAATGTAAAAAGTTATGTTCCCATACCCTTTTTAATGAGCAATGCAGGTTGGGCTGTTTTTTCAAACACTACCTTTCGACATAATTTTGACATATGCTCGACAACTCCGGATATTCTCAGGATATGGGGATATTACGGAGAAATGGATGTCCTATTTTTTGTTGGCGATAATTATGCATCCTTGCTCAATCAATATACCTCTATATCCGGGCGGCCTTCGCTTTTACCCAAATTCGGATACGGTTTGACTTTTGTATGCAACCAGCAGGCCGATGCCCGGGAAATGCTGGACGACTGTATGCACTTTCGGGACAGGGACATCCCCTGTGACATCATAGGTCTGGAACCCGGTTGGATGGAAACTTATTATGATAAATCAGTGAATAAAAAATTCGACAAAGAGCGTTTCTACATCCCCGGGTGGGCAACAAAAATGGATGCATCTCTTGAAAATACATTTTTCGGTGCCATTAAACGCCTTGGTTTTAAACTAAGTCTTTGGCTCTGCTGTGATTACGACCTAAGCTATGAAGAAGAAAGAAATGCTGTAATTCCCTTTGTTGAAAAGGTACTTGACGATGAAATGGATTATCTCCCGTCAAAAGATGATTTCGAAAAGGATATGAATATCGGTCATGAACCTTTATCTATGGACGAATTTACGAAAAAAAACGAAGGATTCTTTGAACACCTTAAAAAATTTGTTGATTATGGAACCCATGCCTTCAAGCTTGACGGTGCTTGGCAGGTAAACGAGCATCCCGACCGTATGTGGGGCAATGGAATGAATGATGTTGAAATGCACAACCTATATCCGCTCTTATTATCTAAACAAATGAGCACTGGATTTTCACAGCATACGGGCAAACGCTCCATGATTTATTCTTCGGGAGGTTTCGCAGGTATCCAGCAATATGCGGCAACCTGGGCAGGTGATACGGGCGGCGGATCCAAACCGCTGATTTCAATGCTCAACCATGCCATGTCAGGACATGTCAATACAAGTTGTGATATGAATGTATTTTCAAAAGAAGGCATACACTTTGGATTCCTACAGTCATGGTCCCAGGTATGCAGCTGGGCATATTGGCGGCACCCAAGGCTTCTCGGAAAAGAACTTGAGGATGTATTCAGATATTACGCTAAACTCAGGTATTCTTTGATTCCATACATCTACAATACCGCTTACCAGGCATATCTGACCGGTATGCCCATAATGCGGCCACTGCCGTTTTTATATCCGGATGATCCTAATTCCGATGAATTTAGTCTTGAATATATGCTTGGCGACAGTCTGCTGGTCACCTGCTATACCGATGATTTGTATTTACCTGAAGGTAAGTGGATAGACTGGTTCACGGGAGATGAATACAGCGGTCCGCAAACTTGTAAATACATGCCTC
>JAUVJE010000068.1 GCA_030592355.1 Clostridia bacterium | reverse complement strand
TACATCGATGCTGTTTCCGCTGCATTGCACATTAATTTTTCCGGCTCGGGAAATTCCACATCATTGATTGAATAATTATAGTACTCGTCTGACCTGTCAATGCCTTTTTGGTGTATATCAAAAAATTTCAGCACCTTATTCACCATCGCCGGTGTATATTCATGTCCTGACTTTGAATCTATATATATATTTGCTTCTTCGCTTCCATATAAAGAATAAATCTTTTTGGTAATATCCATGGTTTTTTCTGCCAGTTTATAGTCAAAAACCTCATCCATTTTTCCGGCGCACAGAAGCATGGGCACAGGCGCAGACAATGCAAGCATGGTGCTGTATCTAATTCCGTTTGTCCAATTTCCAAAACCTTTTCCCTCACAGCAGAACGTGTATCTGTCATCAAGGGTCAGTCCTTCTTCATCAGATATACAGCATACCGGAGCAATGCAGGCCAGCCTTTTATCAAGTATATTAGCATGAAATGTCGTGGTTCCACCGCCCGATATGCCGGTCATTGAAAATCCGCACTCCTGTATGACATCATCCCTTGTTTCAAGATAATCAAGGCACCTAATCGCGTCAATTACGAAAAATGTCTGAGACCAGAAACCAGAAAGATAGCTTCGTACCCCATCCTCAAAATGGTCATTCCTCCCCTGATGTTCACCCTGCATTCCGGGCGGATCGAAAGAAACGGCAATGTAACCGCTTCTTGCAATAAGCTGAGCTGAACTCGTGTAATTGGGAAATTTTTTCGAACTGTGTCCGGTTGGGCATACAACACCGGGGTATCTGCCTTTTTTCTTCGGTAGATAAACAGTAGCGTTAACAAACCAACCGGGATACGATTCGAAGATATGATTTTCTATCCTGTAGTGTTTAAAATCATATTTTGAAACCATCTGTGATTGAACGGGGCCTCTTTTTTTAAACATGAATCCGGGGTATGCAGCCCTATATGCCGCCTGAAGCTTTTCACGCTCTCTCTCCCAAGTTGCCAAATCCTTTATCGACTGAAGCTTCTCATCAATGGCCCTCAATGCCGCCCTGCCTTTAAAAACCAGCAAATTCGGATAATTGTTGCCTGCGTTGTAATTGAGAACCTTCATATTCTATCCTCTATAAATCTTTCAACCACTCTGCATATCCTGAATCGGAAGGCATTCTCCAGTCGCCCCTGGGAGATAAACTAACGCTTCCGACTTTCGGGCCGTCCGGAATGCATGACCTTTTAAATTGCTGGGTAAAAAATCTTTTTATAAAAATCTTAAGCCATTTGGTTATTTCTTCGCTGTCATACTTATTGCTAAAAGCGTTTTCCGCTAAAAATCTAATCTTGGCAGGTTCATGCCCGCATCTAATCATGTTATACAGGAAAAAGTCATGCAATTCATAAGGTCCGACTATATCCTCGGTTATTTGTGAAATCTCGCCGTTTTTAGGAGGCAGAAGCTCCGGCGATACAGGGGTATCCATAATATCCCTGAGAATATCAGCGGTTGCATGTTCGTTTTCAAATTCAGCTGCATAGTCTATCATATACCTTACAAGTGTCTTGGGCACAGAACAATTGACACCGTACATCGACATGTGGTCGCCGTTGTAAGTTGCCCATCCAAGTGCAAGTTCGCTCAAATCCCCGGTTCCGATGACAAGCCCCCGTTCTTTTCCCGCTATATCGAAAAGTATTCTCGTTCTTTCTCTCGCCTGTACGTTTTCAAATGTCAAATCGTGAACATTTTCGTCATGTCCTATGCTTTTGAAATGAAGCCTGCACGATTCGGTTATGTCAATTTCCTTGAATTTTGCCCCCAGGGCTTCTATAAGTTTAACAGCATTTCCATAAGTCCTTCCCGTAGTTCCGAATCCCGGCATGGTTACCGCTGTAATGTTTCCGTTATCCAACCCCAATTTTCCACATGCCTTTACAGCAACTAAAAGAGCAAGTGTAGAGTCCAGTCCTCCTGAGATACCAATAACTGTTCTGTGAATGCCTGTGTGCAACATCCTCTTGGCTAGTCCTGTAGATTGTATTTCAAATATTTCCCTGCATCGCTTTTCGCGTCTGCTGTCATCGCCGGGAACAAATGGATGAGATTTCACTTTTCTCTGCAGTTTGTTTATTTCAATATCATTTATAAGATATGCTGTTTTTCTGAAATTTCCAAACGTTCCAATCCCATTAAAAACATTGTTTTTGCTTCTGTCGTGGCTTATCAGTCCAGTATCGATTTCAGCTATAACTAATTGTCCTTCAAAACTAAAGCGTTCACTTTCAATCAACATTTTACCATTCTCAGCTATAATCCCATGGCCACCATACACCAAGTCTGTCGTTGATTCCCCCGATGCGGCTGAAATATACACATATCCGCATATACAGCGCGCAGACTGTTGTTCAATAAGCTTTTTTCTATATTCGCATTTGCCTACAATATCATTGCTTGCCGAAAGATTAAATATCAAATGTGCTCCGGCCTGGCAGTAATCCGTACTTGGCGGCGATGCCGCCCAAAGATCCTCGCAAATTTCCACTGCAAACGAGCACTCTTCCGTACCGCCTGCAGTGAAAATAATATCAGTTCCAAAAGGAACTTTGAAGCCTGCTAAATCAATCTCAGCCGAAAGACCTTTTCCTGATGCGAACCAGCGTTTTTCGTAATACTCGGAGTAGTTTGGTATATATGATTTCGGCACTACGCCCAGCACCTTACCCGATTGAATAACAACAGCACAATTAAACAGTTTCCCGTTAAAAGCCAGCGGCATTCCCAACATAGAAACAATACTTGTGTATTTTGTACTATGCAAGATGTCAATTAAAGCATTTATAGCGCTTTTTTGAAGGACTTTTTGGAAAAACAGGTCTGCGCAAGTATAACCTGTTATACACAATTCTGGAAATGCTATGAAGTGCACATCCTTATCATATTTTCTTATAGCATCTATAATATGCCTGCTGTTGCTGCTGCAATCAGCTACTTCTACAGGCAGAGACACTCCGGCTACCCTTACAAATCCATAGTTCATATCACACCTCGGGAATATTTTACCACATACAAGTCAATCGAGCACTTTTGAAAGAACTCTCAAGAAATTTTCTGAAGCAATTCCATTCACAGCATTCTCAGGATAATTTAACTGCAGCAGCCTCTCAAGGATAACCTGCAGAGCCTCCGGCCCCGTAACTGCGGATTTAGTTTTGTCAATTCCGTCAAAGTCGCATCCGAAACCTACATATTCCGGACCAGTCAGCGCGCAGATAAACTCTATGTGTTTTATTACATCATCAATTCCGGCTTCACAATTGTCGCTGAGAAAGCATGTGAACATATTAATTCCGGACACACCGCCCGCTTTAGCAAGTGCCTTTAGCATTTTATCGTTAAGATTTCGTTTATGTCCGCATAATTTCCTTGAATTTGAATGTGTCGCAACAAAAGGTTTCTTATACTTGCCGGCTTCTTCCGCAATATCCCAAAATCCTTTGTCTGTTATATGAGATACATCAAGAAGAATTCCTTTTTCAAATGCCTTTTTTACCAAAAGAGAACCCTTGTCTGATAATCCCTGCCCGGAATCACCATTGACTCCTCCCGAAAATTCATTATCCGGGTTCCATGTCAGGGACATACACCTGACTCCATCATCGTAAAGGCTGTCAATCATATCAACATTACCTTCCATGAAATACAAACCCTCTAATGAAAGCAACACCTTTATCCCTGTGCCATTCAAATCAGATTTGTTCAATACCTTTTTAATATTAAATTCATCAGTCACTTTATGGAATAAATCAATCATTGTCCTTACGTCTGCCTTTTGTTTTTCCATTGGATTAGACGGCGATTCAAAAATAGCCAAAAATTGCAATATACCGTTTTTACTGCATTTTATTAGAGTTTCATAATCAATTTGCAAAGAATTTTTTGAAAACTTTTCATTCTTAATCAGCATTCCATGAAGCGTGTCGCAGTGGCCATCTACTAAAAACATAATATCCCTGTTCCTTTATTAAACCAATATCCGCATTAACCGGTAATTCTATTACAAAATGCCACTATATCTACAATAACCTCAGATCTGTTTGTTTCATTAAGACATTCGTGTCGGGCGTTCTCATACAGCTTATAACTGACATTTTCCATGCCTGCCGCATTCAGTCTGTTTTTTAATTTGACAGGTCCTTTTCCAAATTCTCCCACAGGGTCCATGCTTCCGGATATCATAAATATCGGCAGCTCTTTTGGTATTCCCGATATGTTTTCTTTTTTATAAATCAGTGACATCAATGCGGCCATTTCCTTGAACATCCAGGCTGAGGCAATAAAGCCGCAAAGCTCATCGTCAATATATTTATCAACTTCAATTTCATCTCGCGAAAGCCAGTCGTATCTGGTTCTGTGAGGTTTGAATTCATTGTTAAAAGCACCGAAAGCCATATTGTATAGAAATTTCGATTTGTAATCCTTACCTTTGAAAAATGAAATCGTTTTTGCGGCAAAAATTCCTGCATTCAGTAAAAGCGCCGAATCTGCATCATTTGTTCCCGAAAAAATACAGCCTGCAAATTTATGCCCATGCATGCCAATAACTTTCATTGCTAAAAAAGATCCCATGCTATGACCGAGTAATATCGTTTTTTTATTGAATTTTTCTTTTATAAAAGATGCTGCTTCAATAACTTGCTTAACGCAGTACTCAAATCCATCAATTGGCCAATTACCCAATGTATTATTAGCTTTTTCCATCATCCCGTGTCCCGGCAAATCAAATGCCGCAAAACCAAACCCTCCTTTTTCCAAGGGTTCTGACGGAATGAAATAGCGTTTTGAGTGTTCCATCATACCGTGGACAGCGAGAACTACAGCATTGCAGTTGACCGGCACATTATAGTTCAATTCTGTCTCTTTTCCGTCGATAACTAGTATTTGTGAATCTAATTCTGATTTTTTCATATAAACTCCTAGTTTATTAATTTCGCTCTATTATGTTAAATGGCACTTCATTTTCATATATTACAGCTAGGTCGTGCAGTGCCCTTGAACAGCATGTATAGAATAATTTCCGGTCTTTTTCTCCGCAGAAATGCTCTTTTTCGCTGTCAACCACAATAACTGCATCGAACTCAAGTCCCTTTGCGAGATATGATGGTAAAATAACCGCTCCTGTTGAAAAAACCGTGTCGGTTTTTCTGATTAGTTTTATGGAACAATCCGGCAAGGATTCATATAATATATGTGCAGCCCTTGCTGTTTTTGTTATTACGGCAATTGAAGTGTTGCCGCTTTTTCTAAATTTCTCCAGAATCTTTCTTATATCATCTGCAATATTTGCAGAACACTTTATAACGGTAGGTTCATCACCGTCTCTGTCCACATACTCATATCCGATGCCCTTGCCTAAAAGCCCGTTGCAAAATTTTGTTATCTGCCTTGTAGATCTGTAGCTTTTATCAAGTTTGACCGTATATGATTCTCCCATTATCGAACTTTTCAGATCATTGCTGTCAGTAAGATGGTTAATCGCTTGGTTTGCATCACCTAACAACGTCATAGGTACATTTTTAAACAGCATTGAAAAAACAAGTATCTCTATATGAGAATAATCCTGCACCTCATCAATAACCAGATGCTTGATTTCTTCGAAATCCTTTCCATAGCCTGAAAACAATTTAAGCAACATCACCGGTGCAATATCCTCATAGGAAACACAGTTTTCATCAATGTCCTTTTTAAATTTAGCGGCATAGGATGTTCGCTTTGAATGGATTAGGAAGTCGTAATACATATTGAATGGATCAGGATGTGTCATATCATATGTACTTTTCCTTAATTCCTCAATTGTGCTTTTCGCAAAATATGCAGCTTTTTTCCCTTCATTATGGTCATTTTTCGCTATTTCTACATAGCTTTTTCTGATTTTACGTGTTACGTAAATCATCCGTTTTTCTAATAGTGTATATATTTTTTCCAATCGCGTAGATATGGGATGCATCTTGTAGTCACTGAAAAATAGAATATTTAATTCCTCTACTGAAGTAAGTATATTCCCATTATATTCTATATTATTAAATTCATATCCCTCTTCCTTGAGGTATTCCGTAAATTTCTTAATTTCATCAGCATACACAGCACTGCCCTTTTCCCGTATGGCTTTTTTGTTAATTCGGCTTGAATCAGTCAAAATCCCTTCCATTTGCGAGTAATAGTCGCGGAACCTGTATTTATGTCCAAGATGATGTTCCGCCAGTTTCATGAATGTTGACATCTGCATATTTTCTTCGCCAAGTTCCGGTAAAACATCCGAAATGTAGTCATTGAAAATTTCATTAGGTGAATAAACTAAAATATTCCGTGCTTTCATTTTATCTCTGTATCTGTACATAAGCCATGCTGCCCTATGTAATGCAATTGAAGTTTTACCGCTTCCTGCGGGTCCGTCTACAAAAATAATTTTATGATTTTCATCCCTGATAGCCCTGTTTTGTTCTTTTTGAATACTTGATACTATGGTGCCCATCCTGGTATTTTTACTTTCACTAAGTATATTCTGTAGAATTTCGTCTTCAATTATTATTGAAGAATTAAACATTGATTCAATTTTGTTTCGGAAAATCTTATATTGCCTTTTAAGCAGAATATCACCGTCGATTATTCCATCCGGACTAAGAAAATCAGCCTCGCCAATTTCACACTCATAAAACATACTGCTTACTGCAGCACGCCAATCGTGAATGAGAATTGAGGAATTTTCACCTTCAAGAGTTGATGTGCCGATATATATTTTATCAAATTCATCAAAGCCGTGCTCTTTAAAGTCAATCCTTCCAAAATACGCGCTCTTATGCAGCAGATACATTTTCTTTAATTGAATCATAACATTATCATGACGCATCATATCAGAATATACTCCGTCAAGCAGTGAAAGATTTTCAACTATATCATCAAAATCATAATGATAGCTTTTACCTGAATTCCACATAATTTTATTAGATTCTTTAATTTGCGACACACTTTCCTTCAGGCGGGTTTCAAGTTCATCAATATTTACCGTTATCAAACGGTACAGTTTATCCAAACGTTCTCTTTCAATTGTCCACTGTTCACCGGATAATGCCATAAATCCTCCGTGCATCCATATATTAGAAAATACTACCAGTCTATTTTTATTATTTTACACCGTGACGATTGAAAAATCAATAACAGTAATGCACCGGAACCCGATGTTAAAACAACTTTACCCCAATATGAACCTGTCTTTTTTACTGGCTACAGACCTGTCCCTCTTAATGATACAGACCTGTCCCTCTAATCAATAAAAAAAAGGACGGAAATCCGTCCTAAATAAATCAAACTAGTATAATTTCTAAACTGAAGTAAAACCTAATTCAAAGGCTTTCAGATTCACATCCAGGAATCTGGCCGGAACCGTATTTTTAAGCGCTTCAAGCCACAGCTTCTTATCTTCTTTCATAACTGACGCCATAACGCCGATCAGCACGACGTTTACTGCCTTTGCAGTACCGGCTTGTTTAGCCAGACTTAGTGCGTCAAGCGCTATAAAATTATTAACCTTGCTGTTGATTTTAGCGGCTAACTCGGAAGGATACTCCGCTGCTCCTGTAATGACAGGCATAGGATTTATTTTTTGAGTATTAAGAATCAAGGTGCCTTCCGGACTAAGGTATGAAAGCCATCTTGCTGACTCAAGTTCTTCAAAGGCCAGTATTACGTCTGCATCTGCTTTTTCGATTATAGGAGAAAATACCTTTTCACCGTATTTAACATAAGTCACAACACTACCGCCCCTTTGAGCCATGCCGTGAACTTCTGACATTTTGACATCATATCCTTCAGAAACCAATGCACTGCCGATTATTCTGCTTGCCAGGAGAGTTCCCTGTCCGCCTACTCCGACTATCATTATGGATTTAGTTTTCATATTACTTATCCCCCTTCATCGAAATCGCATCGAATTTGCATACATTGATGCACAGGCCGCAACCCACGCATTGAGTTTCGTCTATGGTGATTTTTCCATCCATATCAGATATAGCCGGGCATCCAAGTTTCATGCACTGCATACAGCGTTTGCATTTTTCGTGGTCAACTTCCACACAACCACTGTATTTCACGGATTTTAACAAAGCGCAGGGTCGCTGAACAATTATCATTGACGGTTCATCCGCATTTATCTCTTCACGTAGTACTTTAATAGTGTTATCCACATCAAAGGGGTCAATAATTCTGACACGTTCAAAACCGATGGCATAAGCTAATTTTTCAAGATTTACTTGTTTTGTAGGTTCGCCTTTAATTGTAAAACCATTCACCGGATTGTTCTGATGACCTGTCATTCCTGTAATTGAGTTGTCCAATACTAAAACAGTGCTCACGCCTTTGTTGTATACTATATCAACAAGACCGGTCATACCTGAATGAGTAAATGTTGAATCTCCCATAACACCTATGACCTTTTTCGCAAATTCATCTCCACGAGCTTTATTAAAGCCATGGGCAGCAGTAAAACCGGCGCCCATGCAAATGCAGGTATCCAATGCATTCAGCGGTGGTAATGCACCAAGCGTATAACATCCGATATCTCCGGTCACAATTAATTTCAATTTGTTAACGGAATAGAAAAGACCCCTATGCGGACAACCTGCGCACATAACAGGAGGCCTTACCGGCAGTATTTCATCATTAAGAGAAAAGGCACCCTTTTTTGTCCCAAGAAGCTTTTCCCCAAGAAGGTCTGCACTATATTCCCCACACAAAGGCAGTTTGTTTTTACCTGTTACCTGAATACCCAGAATTTTACAATGTTCTTCAATATATGGATCAAGTTCTTCAATAACAATAATTTTATGAACTTTTGAAGCGAAATCCAAAATCATGTGGCTCGGTAAAGGGTACGGCATGCCGATTTTCATGAATGATGCGTCCGGGAATACTTCTTTTGCATATTGATAAGAGATACCGCTTGTAATAATTCCAATTGATGTATCTTTAATCTCTATTGTATTCAATCCGCTGTTATTTGAATATTCAGTAAGTTTTTTTAATCTTTCTTCAATAAATACATGCCTTTTTCTGCCCATGGCCGGCATCATGACATTTTTTGATGGATTATATGTATATTCCTTAAGCTGCACTTCCAGCCGTTCACCCAATTCAACAAGACTCTGAGAGTGGCTTATTCTTGTAGATAATCTCACTAAAACCGGCGTATCAAATTCTTCGCTTATTTCATAAGCCTTTATTGTGAAATCTTTTGCCTCCTGAGAATCAGCAGGTTCCAGCATAACTGTTTTTGAAGCCCTGGCATAATGACGGCTGTCCTGCTCATTCTGGGAACTGTGCATTCCCGGGTCATCAGCTACTGCAACGACCAGCCCCCCGTTTGAACCAATATACGACATTGTAAATAATGGATCTGCCGCAACGTTAAGTCCAACATGCTTCATTGCGGAGAATGCCCTTGCACCGGCTATCGCAGCTCCTGAAGCCACTTCAAGGGCAACTTTTTCGTTTGGTGCCCATTCAGAATAAATTTCATCATATTTAGCAATGCTTTCCGTAATTTCCGTGCTTGGAGTACCCGGGTATGATGAAACCACCGTAACCCCGGCTTCAAAAACCCCCCTTGCAACCGCTTCATTGCCAAGCATTAGTTTTTTCATAAAACTTCCCCTTAAAATTGTTTTTTATCCCTAAGATCAATTACTCTCTTTGATTTACCTGCGGTTCTCTCTATAGAACGCGGCTCTACAAGCTTAACTTTTGCATCAAGCTGTAATACTGTTCTTAAATCATGCCTGAGATGGTTTTCGAATTCTTCAAGTTTTTTATAGCTGTCCAAAATACTGCCGTCAGCAACCTCGACCTGAATTTCAATCGTATCCAAGTACCCATGACTCCTGAGTACAATCTGGTAATATGGAGCAGTATGCGCGAATTTCATAAGAACCGACTCTATTTGCGACGGGAATACATTTACCCCCTTGATTATCAGCATATCATCCGTTCTTCCGAGAATCTTATGCATTCTAACCGAGGTCCTGCCGCACCCGCATTTTTCATCATTCAGGACTGTAATATCCTTTGTCCTGAATCTTAACATTGGAATTCCTTCTTTTAATAAAGTGGTAAGAACCATTTCCCCTTTTTCACCATAACCAAGGGGCTCAAATGTGGTGGCATCTACTATTTCCGGATAGAACATATCTTCATTTATATGAAGTCCGGATTTAAATGTACATTCACCGGAAACTCCCGGTCCTACTATTTCTGTCATACCGTAATTCTCAGTATCTAAAATATCCCACCTTTTTTCTATCTCCGCGGTAAGTTCGTCGCTATGCCCTTCTCCACCGAAAAGACCGATTTTTAAATTCAGCGATTTTGGATTTATTCCCATATCTTCACATACTTCAGAAAGGTACAATGCATAAGAAGGAGTTGAAATAAGTACAGTTGTGTCAAAATCCTGCATATACATTATCTGGCGTTCGCTGTTGCCGCTTGATGCGGGTACAACAGTTGCTCCAAGTTTCTGCAGGCCGTAATGCAAACCGAATCCACCTGTAAACATCCCATAGCCAAATGCAATCTGCGCTACATCATCCTTGGTAACGCCGGCGCATGCTGCTAGGCGCGCAACAGCCTCAGCCCAGTTATCCATGTCATTTTTAGTATAACCCACCACAACAGGTTTTCCGGTGGTGCCGCTGGATGCATGAAGCTCAACAATTTTACTCATTGGTACGGCAATCAGGTCAAAAGGATAGTTATCCCTTAGGTCATCTTTTGTTGTGAAAGGTATTTTAGTGATATCCTCCACAGATTTTATATCATTGGGCTTAAGACCGATATTATCAAATATTTTCTTATAGAAAGGAACCTTGTCGTAAGCATACTTAACAATGCTTACTAATCTCTCAGACTGCAGCGCAGTCATCTCATCCCTGCTCATACATTCTAT
>JAUVJE010000050.1 GCA_030592355.1 Clostridia bacterium | reverse complement strand
TACTTGATAGGTTGAATGATATGAGCCGTATGAAAGGAGACTTTCACGTACGGTTCTGTGAGAAGCTTAAGGTGAAATTCCTTTTGCTTACTCGACTGAGAGGTCGGCAGTCGAACTAATCGGCTGCCTCCTACTCGATTGTATTTGTCGGATTTACTTAGTTTGGCAAATGATATATCGCAGATTCCAAAGGAATTGAGAAATATCATACGGCGCGTAGGGTACCGTTCATGTATCGGAGCCGAAGGCGAGGAACATGACCATTACCCGTGCGCAAACAGGGCCTCGTTCATGTATATTACATACACGTCACTCGGTAAATGCTTTCCAAACATCATCTGCAACCAAATTCTCTCTATCAGAACAGAACCTTTATTTCCATTCAACGTCAGACAGATAAGTTAATTAGCCGCAGGATATGATTTTAATCATCCGGCGGCTTTCTTGACATAATGCCTGACTTACTGCACTTGGATGGCAATGCACCAAAGATTAAAGATATAAGGAGTAAACTGACTTAGGCGCTTTTAGAAAATTTACTATATAATAGTAGATGATTAAATTTGGAAATTTCGGTTTTTTGACCTGGTGAAAGATTGGTATTATGGGAAACAACGCAAAAATTATGGAAGTGGAAATGAATAGCATCGCCTGGGAAGCAAATCTTGCTCCCGGTGACATTGTTGTCTCTTTAAACGGAAAACCACTGAAGGATATTTTCGATTACCATTATGCTATGAGCGGGCATAAGATAAAACTGAAAATTAAGAAAGGCAATGGCGCTCTTGAAAAACTGAAAATCTATAAAGAAGAATATACGGATATTGGAATCCGGTTTAAAGAAGATTTGATTGACGGACAGAAAAGTTGCGATAATAAATGCATTTTTTGCTTCATTGACCAACTTCCTCCGGGAATGAGGGAAACATTGTATTACAAAGATGATGATGCACGGCTTTCACTGCTTCATGGGAATTATGTGACTCTCACCAATACGGGGATGAATGAACTCAAGCGACTAGCCAGGCTTCATTTGTCGCCTATTAATATTTCAGTACACACAGTAAATCCTGAACTTCGCGTCAGAATGATGAACAATCGTTTCGCGGGTGACATTATGGAGAAAATCCGTTTTCTAGCGAAAAAGAAGATAACAATGAATTGCCAGATTGTTTTGGTGAGGGGGTATAACGATGGTGATGAACTAGACCGTACAGTTAAGGAACTTGGCGAATTATACCCTTATGTGAACAGTCTGTCTGTAGTTCCGGTCGGTATAACTAAATACAGACAGCGTCTTACCAAACTAATCCCATATGATAAGAAAGCATCTGAAACAGTCATTGATTTTGTAGAAAGTCTGCAGAGCGATTATAAAAATCTACATGATAAAAATTTTGTATATGCTGCTGATGAATTTTATGTTATGGCGAAACGAAATGTTCCCAAACCAAATGAATATGACGGATATCCGCAGATAGAAAACGGCGTAGGACTTATGGCATCTTTCGAGGAGGAGTTGGTTTTGGCCCTTGAATCTGAAAGTTTTGATCTAAAAGAAAAGAGAACCGTAACAATTGTTACAGGGGTAGCGGCCTACAATTTCATGAAGAAAATGGCAGCGTTTGCGGAAAAGAAAATCAAAGGAATAAAAATCAAGGTTCATAAAGTAAAAAACAGTTTTTTTGGTGAAACTGTTACTGTAGCCGGGTTAATTACCGGTAATGATATAATAAACTCCATGAAGGATAAAAATCCGGGAGATGAAATTCTATTTCCCGGTGTCATGCTAAAAGCCGATGAAGATCTGTTTTTAGACAATACAACCATTGATGAAATGAGTGAAGCACTTGGCGTAAAAGTTACGCCGGTTTATGTGTCGGGATATGATTTTATTGATAAAGTAATCGGGAGGGAAATGGATGTCTAAACCTATAGTAGCGGTCGTTGGACGGCCCAACGTCGGCAAATCTGCATTTTTTAATTACATAGTAGGGAAACGCATATCCATCGTAGAAGATACCCCAGGTGTTACACGAGATAGAATTTATGCTGCAGCCGAATGGCGTGGCCGGGAATTCACAGTTATAGACACCGGAGGCATTGAGCCTTTCAGCGACGATAAAATTCTAAAAAAAATGCGGATTCAGGCAGAAATAGCAATTGAAACCGCGGATATTATTATTTTAATAACTGATATAAAAAGCGGAGTCACTGCTTCGGATATGGAAGTTGCACAGATACTGTATAAATCCGGCAAGCCGACTATTATAGCAGTTAATAAAGTGGACCAGGTTGGCGATACACCCCCGGAAGTGTATGAATTCTACAATTTGGGCATAGGCGAAATTTTCCCAATTTCGTCACTGCATGGACTTGGCATGGGAGAATTACTGGACGCCGTTTACAATCATTTTGATAAAGAATATTTAAATGAAGAAGAGGATGATGTAATTCATGTAGCCATCATAGGAAAACCGAATGCCGGCAAATCATCCCTTCTTAATAGGTTTCTCGGCGAGGAGCGTGCCATTGTCAGTGACAAACCAGGCACTACCAGGGATGCTTTGGACACACCGGTTGAGCATAATGGAACAAAATATGTTTTCATAGACACCGCAGGCATAAGGCGAAAGAGTAAAATTTATGACAACATCGAAAAATACAGCATCCTCAGGGCATGGACAGCTGTTGAACGGGCTGATGTATGTATAGTCATGATTGACGCCAAAGACGGGGTGACGGAACAGGACACCAAGATTGCCGGATATGCTCACGAAGAAGGCAAAGGTATTATAGTGGCCATCAATAAATGGGACCTTATTAAAATGGAAAACAGCACCTATAAAAAGCACACGGACCAGACAAAAGAAAAACTTGCGTTTATGAAATATGCGCCGGTAACCACTATCTCTGCAAAAACGGGAAAGCGGGTCGAAAGCTTGTACGATATGATTGAAGCGGTTTACAATAGCTGTTGCATAAGGGTGCCTACCGGAATATTGAACGATATCCTGAATGATGCCATGGCAATGGTACAGCCGCCCTCAGACAGAGGGAAACGGTTGAAAATTTTCTATATTACGCAGGCGTCTATTAAACCACCTACATTTGTGCTTTTTGTTAATAATAAGGACCTCCTGCACTTTTCATATCAGCGTTATATTGAAAATCAATTGAGAGAAGCTTTTGGATTCTATGGAACCCCTGTGCGATTTTTCGTAAGGGAAAGAAAAAGGGAGAGATAGCATGAGTATTTTATTATTAATTTTATGCGCCGTCATAGGATATGCCGTGGGATCGGTTAATTCATCGATACTGGTGGGCAGATTGTATGGTATTGATGTAAGGATGCAGGGCAGTAAAAATGCAGGGCTTACAAATACATTTCGCGTACTTGGCAAAAAAGCTGCGCTGATGGTGCTGGCAGGTGATATTCTAAAAGGTGTTTTAGCTGTATTACTGGGGATTTTACTGCAAAAATGGTCAGGAGAGAATTCCCTTGGAGAATTATATGGAGTGATGGCCGGAACATTCGCAGTAGTTGGTCATAATTGGCCGGTATATTTTAGATTTAAAGGTGGAAAAGGCATCCTTACGACTGCTACTGTCATTTTTATGCTTGATTGGAAAATGGGTCTTATCGTGTTGGCTGTGTTCATAATTATAGTTGCTGTTTTCAGATATGTTTCATTGGGTTCTGTGATGGGTTCGGCTGCTGTGCCTGTAGTTGCCTTGGCTTTGGGGCATTCCGTTGCATTTATCTGTTTTATGATTTTTCTTGCTGCATTGGCAATATACAGACACAAGGCTAATTTAGTAAGACTGGTGCACGAAAATGAAAATAAATTGAGTTTTAAAAAGAAAAAACCGGAAGGATTGAAAGATGAGTGACTTTATTCTTCTTGATGACCTCGGATTTGAACGACCTGACCAGATATCCGCACCCGCGTTGGCTTTTATAGGGGATGCTGTTTATGACCTTTATATAAGGGGACTTCTTATATCCGGTGGAATCAGAAATACGGGCAGGTTGCATAACGGTGCGGTAGGTTATGTAAAAGCTGCAAAGCAAAGGGAAGCTTATGAGAATATTCTTAGCAGTTTGAGCGAAACTGAGCTTCAAATTGCAAAAAGAGGCAGAAATGCCAATATGGGATCCATACCTAAAAATGCAGACCCTGCGGATTATTCATTTGCTACAGCATTTGAAACCCTGCTGGGTTATTTATATTTAAAAAAAGATGAGAAAAGGCTGCTTAATATCCTGAGGATGGCGGCAGGGGAAACAAAATGAAGGAAGATATTACACTTATTGCCGGACGAAATCCGGTGATGGAAGCACTAAAGTCAAATACAGATATCAACAATATAATGATTGCCAAAGGTTCTAAGGAAGGGATAATAAGAGCCATTGCAGCAAAGGCGAAAAAACAGGGAATTCCTGTTAAAGAAGTTTCGCCCGTCAAGCTGGACGGCTTGATTCCTGCCAAAAACCATCAGGGAGTAGTTGCAAATATCTCGCCGGTGAAATTTTATATGCTACGGGATATTTTAAAGCGGGCGGCAGATAAGGGAGAGGATGCATTTATTGTCATACTTGATGGTATTGAAGATGTTCATAATTTCGGTGCAATAGCCCGAACGGCAGAAGCCTGCGGTGCCCATGGGCTTGTCATACATAAACATAGAGCTGCGCCGGTGTCGTCAATGGCGGTGAAAGCCAGCGCCGGAGCTTTGTTGCATATCCCGGTAGCTCGTGTTACTAATATAACTAAGACTATTATTGAACTGAAAGAAAAAGGTTTGTGGATTGCAGGTACGGATGCAAACGGGGAGTCAAAGTATTATGACTCTAACCTAAAAGGCCCCATTGGCGTGGTTATAGGCAGTGAAGGGAAAGGCATGAGCAGGCTTGTCCGGGAAAGCTGTGATTTTAACCTTAAAATTCCAATGGCAGGTAAGATGTCATCATTGAATGCGTCAAATGCGGCAGCCATAATTTTGTTTGAAGTGCTCAGACAAAGGAATGCCGGATGAGGGAATTTTTAATCATCGACGGATACAACATAATAAACACATGGACTGATTTATTTGATTTGAATGTGCTTTCATTGGAAGAAGCTAGGGAAAAGTTTCTGGATATGCTTTCTGATTACCAGGGATATTCAGGTTGCAGGATGGTTGTTGTCTTCGATGCATATAAAGTAAAAGAGGGTTTGGGCAGTCTTGGTGTACATGATAATATTAAAGTTGTTTTTACCAGAGAAAACCAGACGGCGGACAATTTCATAGAAAGATTTGTAAAAGAATATGGTGTAGGTAAAACCATACGTGTTGCAACAGGTGATTATATGGAGCAAAAAACAATTTTACAAAAAGGCGGATTCCGAATGACTCCGTCAGAACTCAAAATAGAAATTCAAAATTCAAAAAAGGAACATTTTAATAAAAAACATAAGAAAAAAGACCGTAATTTCCTAGAAAACCAACTGACCGGAGAGCAACGAAGTATTTTTGAGTCTATACGCCGCCGCCGCGACTGAGGAGAATAAATACCAGACATGAAGTATTGGTAGATTTGTTTTACTGGAACAGTTAATAGTAGTATAATAATTCTATATTCAAACGCAAAAGAAAAACAAAAAATTAATAAAGGGGATGATATTTTGAAAAGAAGAATTTTAGCGGTTTTGTTGACTGTTTCTTTGTTGATTGCCTTCATTATTCCGGCAACTGCATCAGCAGCGGTCACAATTTCCATTCTTCATACCAATGACCTGCATTCAAGGGTGCTTGAAGGCAAGTATGATGGTATGGGTCTTGCGAAAATAAAAACACTTGTTGACGAGTACAGAGTAGCTAATCCGGAAGCTTTACTCTTTGATGCCGGTGATGCTGTCCACGGACAGACTTTTTCTACTTTGGAAGAAGGCGCAAGCATGATAGCTGTTATGAATGAGGTAGGTTACGATTTAATGGTAGCAGGAAATCATGATTTTAATTACGGCTATGAGAGACTTTTGGAGCTGGATGCCATGGCAGATTTTAATATTCTGGGCGCCAATGTGCTTGACGGAAGTGGAAATCCGATATTGGATGAATACCAGGTGTTTACAGTGAATGGCGTCACGGTAGGTGTTTTCGGGCTTACAACCTCGGAAACAACATATAAGACGCATCCGGACAATGTTGCAGGCCTTACTTTTGAAGATTCCGTGGTAACTGCACAAAGAATGGTTGATCAATTGACGGGTACAGTAGATGTTATTGTTGCACTTGCTCATCTCGGTACTGATGCTGACAGCACGGACACAAGCATAAGGGTTGCTGAAGAAGTTGATGGCATTGATGTAATAATCGATGGACACAGCCACACGGTATTTCCTGAAGGATTGGTGGTAAACGGCACTCTTATTGCACAAGCAGGTGAGTACGGCAAGTATTTTGGTATTGTGGAAATAACTGTTGACGGTACAACGGTTACATCGTCCGCATCACTTATTTCTAAGGCTGATGCAGCTGAAACAGCAGAAGATTCGGGAGTTGCGGCAATTATTGCAGAAATTCAGGCAAGTCATGAGGTTATTCTGTCTGAAGAAGTCGGATTAGTACCATTTGAATTATTAGGAGAAAGAGCTTATGTAAGGACCGGCGAAACAAATTTGGGCAACCTTGTAACAAATGCCATGCTTGAAGAAACCGGTGCAGATTGTGCTCTTACCAATGGTGGAGGAATAAGGGCCAGTATTGATCCCGGTTACATAAACAAGGGAGAGATTATCACGGTGCTGCCTTTTGGCAACTATATCATTACAAAGAGTGTTACGGGTGCTGTAATTAAAGAAGCACTCGAACACGGAACGTCATCTTATCCCGATGCTTCGGGAAAATTCCCCCATGTTGGAGGGATGACTTACACCATTGATATTTCAAGGCCCGTTGGCGACAGGATTGTAAATATCACCATCGGAGGAGAACCAATGGATCTTGAAATGGAATATATACTTGCTACAAATGATTTCATGGCTGCAGGTGGTGATGGTTATGAAATGCTGAAAGTTGAGACTGTCAATGAATATGATGCGCTCGATGAAGTTGTAATCAAGTACATTCAGGAAAGAGGGGTTATAGCTCCTACAAGGGAAAACAGGATTCTCGTTATAGATTCCGGTTACTCAGGACCATCTACGGTGCCAGTGGTTCCGTCAGGTGATGTTTATGTTGTTGTCGCAGGCGACACACTGTCTGCAATAGCAGTGGCATACGGCACTACATGGCAGGCTATTTATGAGTTGAATACGGATACCATAGCGGATCCAAATATGATTCACATTGGATACCAGCTCATTATGCCTTAACAAAATTCAAACACAAGAAAAGCGGGGAATTCTCCCCGCTTTTTCTTTGCCCTAAAAATACCCGGGATAGTTTAAATCGCTAAAAAAACACGAAGCAATTTTACTGCCAAAGGTACTTTTTACGTGATAGAATGGGAATGTGGAGGAATCAATATGTTTAAAGTTAATTATGAGACAGCAAGGAAAGAGGCCGGTTTTACATGGGATGTAAAAGTTTCTATATAGTCCCTCTTGAATCTGGCGGATATAAAGCTGAATGAAGTCAATGAAACACCGTCGGCAGGAATAGAAATCTACAAAGATAAATATTTTAATCAGATAAAAGAAATATTCGGAGACTATGTAATCCGACCGATAACAAGCACGCCTCACATATCATATGGGAATATCAATTTTCTTGGAGTCCCCCTGGTCTTCCCGAAAAGTGAAGGCGAAGTGAATTATGTACATCAGCACAAATCAATTGATGAGTGGATAAAAATATTAAAAAATAAAATTGAATTTAAAGAAATGACTGAAGAAGGCCTATTTTTTCTTGATTACAGGAAGAAGCTGCAGGAAGCATATCCTGACAGGAATATATACTGGTACATGAGCTATGAAGGACCGATTACCTCTGCTTATGAGTTGATGGATACGGAATTTTTCTATGGACTTTATGATGAACCTGAAAAGATAAAGGAATTCCTAAGACTTCTGACGCTAAGTATAATTGAATATACTAAATTTCATCACAGGGTGAACAAAATCCCTGAATTCAATGAAGAAGGCCACGGAATATGCGACGATATAGCTTCAATGATATCGCCTGATATGTTTGAAGAAATAGTACTGCCGTACTGGGATATGTATTTTTCAGGGGTGACATCCGGTAAAAGACATATACATACTGAGGATCATACATATAAAACAATGCGTTTTCTTGAAAAAATTAATATAAATTCATTTGACCCGTCCATATCGCCCAAATTAAATCCGCAGCTGATCAGGGATAACAGCCGGGTGCCTTTCTACTGGAGGCTGGGTTCTTTCCATTACGCGGACCTTAGTGTGCAGGATGTAAAAGATTGGGTATATAAAGCGGTTGAAGACGGTGCAAGCAACATATTTACAGGTATCACGCATATTATGCTTGATCCGGATACAATCGCTAAAGTAAAAGCATTTCAAGAAGCTGCGGTCAATGCAAAAAGCATGATTGATGCGGGTGCGTCAAGGAAAGAAATCGGGAAACTTGTATCCGCTGGTGGAATAAAGAAATTCTGGGACCGTTGGCCTGAAGATATTTTGAATAAATAAGGATGTTTAATAGCCGTAATTTTGATTGTTCGGTAATAATTAATTAATATAATAATAAAATAGCCGGAGCCATATGGAGCTCATAGGGAAGATATAAATGTTTAAAGTGAATTATGAAACGGCCCGTGATGAAATGGGGTTGACCTGGAGCATAGGTACTTCAGTGTATTCGTATCTGGAAATTGCCGGCATCAGCCTAAGTGAATATAATAAAAACCCCCTGGCAGGAATAGAATCATTCAGACCCAGGCACTTCGGGCAACTCAGAGAGATGTTCGGGAATTACCTGTCACCAGCAGGCATGACTACGCCGGCCGTATCATACGGGCATATAAATTTTTTAGGCGTTCCATTGGTTTTCCCGGACGGTGAAGGTGAAGTAAATTATGAACATCAGCACAAGAGCCTTGATGAGTGGATAAAAATTTTGAAAAATACAATGACGTTTAATAAAATGACAGCAGACGGCCAATTCTTTCTCGATTACAGGAAGAAGCTGCAGGAAGCTTATCCGGATAATAACGTAAATTGGAGCATGGGGTATGAAGGCCCATTGACAACTGCCTATGAGCTTCGTGATATGAACATTTTTTATGATTTATTTGATGACCCAAAAAAACTACATGAATTTCTAAGAATGCTGACACTGAATACTGTTGAATATATAAAGTTTTACCGAAGGATAAACGGATTGCAGGAATTTAATTCTAAAGAAGGTGCAATGTGTGACGACATAGCCTCATTAATTCCGCCGGATAAGTTCGAAGAGTTCGTTCTCCCGTATTGGGAAATGTATTATGAGGGAACCTCCGCCGGAAAGCGTTTCCTTCATACAGAAGACCATACATATAAAACCATGCGTTTTTTAGAACAGGCTAAAATAACATTTTTCGACCCTTCTATATCCCACAAATTAAATCCAATTTTAATCAGAGACAACTGCCGGGTTCCATTCGGCTGGAGAATGGGATCATTCCACTACTCAGACCTGAGCCCGCGGGATGTAAGAGACTGGGTTTACAAAGCGGTTGAAGACGGTGCGAATAAAGTTTTTACTCATGTGACGAGACTAATGCATGATGACGCGACGGTATTAAAAGTAAAAGCGTTTCATGAGGCCGCAACCAATGCGAAAAGCATGTTTGACGCCGGAGCGACAAGAAAAGAAATCGGAAAACTTGTAACATCCGAAGGTAGAAAAAAATTCTGGGACAAATGGCCGGGCTAATCAAATTTGAACAACGAATTTGCATAAGCTTTCAGAAAAACACAGAAGAATAAAATGACCGGTAATTAAATTTCTGTAAAATGATTGGAGAATAAATGAAAAATGAATTTTATACAAAAATACTAAATTGGGTTCTCCCAATTTTTGTAGTTTTCATTATCCTGACAGGCGAATTGATAGAAGGTCTTTTTATTTTATTCGCATATTTAGTTTATAGATTCATCAATGAACGTGATAAGTTTTATTCATACTTAGGTAAGGGGAAATATCTTAAGGGAAATCTGAAAAAAGCAATAAAATATTATGAAAAAGCATACCGAACACACAGAGCAGAAGCAAAAGTTCGAATCTCCTATGCTTACGCATTGATGCTTGATAAACAATTTCAACAGGCGAGAGAGGTTTTAGCTGAATCAAGCAATGCTCCCGATGCAGATACAGTTGTGATGTCAACGGCCATTTGCGAAGCTGTTCTACAGTGGAAAGAAGATGGAAATCTAGTTGGAGCGATGCAAATGCTCAGACATATGGATGAGACATTCAGAACATCATCATATTATGGAGTAATGGGGAAAATGATGATTGCAGCCGGAGATATAGCTAAAGCAAGGGAATTCAGTGAAGAATCATATCGTTATAATGATAAAAACACCCCTATTCTTGAGAATCTTATAAGAATTTATTGCGATGCAAAAGAATATGAAAGAGCTTTGAAAGTCGGCAACATACTGGCAAGGAAAAAACCGGGAACTGTTAATGCGTTGTACTATATCGGGTTGTCAAATGAAAAAACAGGCAATACAAAAAAGGCTGTACAGTATTATAATAAAGCGCTGAAGTGCGAGGAAACCATTCTTTCGGTAATAAAGCATGAAGAAATTAATATTGATGTAAATTAAAACTTCAAGCAAGGGGGAAGTAATGAAATTTAAGAAATTTGCAAAAGCGGTCGGAAGATATTTATGATAGGGGTTGGGGCGGCAATTGCGGCCGTAGGAATCAATATTTTTCTGTTCCCATATAAAATCGCTCCCGGCGGAATCACAGGACTTGCCACAATAATCAATTATATGATTGATGGATTTCTGCCACTCGGTGTATTGATATTGTTGTTGAATCTTCCGCTTTTTATTGTCGGAATAGTAAAACTCGGTTGGAAATTATGTTGCGAACGTTGTATGGCACTGTAATAATGTCTGTTATAATCGCCCTTACAGCGCCATTTCTCACAGGTATTGCAAATGTTTATCTAAGAACACAGGAAATTGACCCTCTGTTATTTGCATTTTTCGGAGGGTTGATCTTAGGGGTGGGGATGGGTATCATTTTCCGTCTTAATGCTACCACCGGAGGTGCCGACCTGATTGCAGAACTTGTAAAAAGGAGCGGATTAAATCTTACCATGGGACAGGCGATAGCAAAGAAATTTTATTCTGTGTAGCAAGGGTAAAATATATACCGGAGATAAAAAGAATCGTAAAGGAATCCGACCCAGAGGCATTTGTTGTAGTTACCAGTGTACATGAGGTTCTCGGCAAGGGATTTCAGGGTTTTGACAACAAAATCAGCTAAATGTATACTTGTTGTGAATTAATAGTAACAGGAGAAAAAATATGGATAAACAAACGCTTTTAGATTTAAAGAAAAAAGCAACAGTAATAAGAAAACACATTGTTACAGAAGTCTATAGTGCTTCTAGCGGACACCCCGGGGGATCGTTGTCAAGTGCTGAAATATTCACATATCTGTTTATAAAAGAAATGAGACTTGATGCTGCTAACCCAAAGTGGGAGGACAGAGACAGGTTCGTTCTTTCAAAGGGACATTGCGCCCCGGGCCTTTATGCCGCCTTAGCGGTTCGCGGATTCTTCCCTGAAGAAGATCTTGTTGGGTTTCGAAGCATTGATAGTTATCTGCAGGGTCATCCCAGTATGAAAGATGTGCCGGGTGTTGATATGTCCACCGGTTCTCTGGGACAGGGCATTTCTGCGGCGGTCGGAATGTCTCTCGCAGGTAAACTGGATAAGAAAGATTATCGCGTTTATTCACTGTTGGGGGACGGAGAGATAGAAGAAGGACAGGTTTGGGAAGCCTTTATGTCCGCTGCTCACTACAAACTCGATAACCTTACGGCGTTTTTGGACCACAACGGGCTTCAGATCGATGGAAATATTTCTGATATCATGTGTCCGGAATCGGTTGTTGAAAAATTCAAGGCTTTTGGTTGGAATGTTATTTCAATTGACGGACATGATTTCGAAGCCATTGAAGGCGCAGTTGAACAGGCGAAAAACACAAAAGGCAAACCTACCGTAATAGTAGCGGAAACAATAAAAGGCAAAGGCGTATCTTATATGGAAGGCGAAGCCGGATGGCATGGAATGGCGCCTAATGAAAAACAATACAATATAGCCATGAAGGAACTTAATGAATATATGGCGAAGCTGGAGGTGGAATAATGGCTGAAAAAATCGCAACCAGACAAGCATACGGTGACGCGCTGGTAGAATTTGGCACTAATGAAAGAATAGTGGTATTTGATGCGGATTTATCCAAATCAACAAAAACTGCATTATTTCAGAAAAAGTATCCTGATAGATTTTTTAACATGGGTATCGCTGAGGCCAACATGATGTGCGCTGCAGCCGGAATGGCCACCTGTGGTAAAATACCTTTTGCAAGCACTTTCGCAATATTTGCGGCAGGCAGGGCTTGTGAACAGGTGAGAAATTCCATATGCTATCCTAAACTCAATGTAAAAATCGGAGCAACACATGCGGGAATATCAGTTGGCGAGGACGGCGCAAGCCATCAGATG
>JAUVJE010000041.1 GCA_030592355.1 Clostridia bacterium | reverse complement strand
TTATTCTCGCATCTGAGGTAGGAGTGCTTGATATTGAAGAAGACGAGATTTTATATAAAGAAAGGCTAAGACCCGGAAGGATGCTGCTGGTTGACACGGATGAAGGCCGTATCATTGGCGACGAGGAGCTTAAACAGACCATGGCGAAAGCCAAGCCTTACGGCAAATGGCTTAAAGAGAACATGAAGACTCTTGACAATGTGAAGTATGGGGATATAAACGATTTACCCAAGACCGTAAATGTAGGCAAGCACCAGTATGCATTCGGATACACATATGAGGACCTTAACCTGTTGATTAAGCCAATGGCGGAAACGGGCAAGGAATCCATAGGGGCAATGGGGAATGATGTTCCCCTGGCCGTGCTTTCCAAGCGCCCGCAGATTCTGTATAACTATTTCAAACAGCTTTTTGCACAGGTTACGAATCCTCCCATTGACTCTATCCGGGAGGAGATAGTCACAGGTACGGAATTGTACCTTGGTTCTCAGAAAAACCTGCTTAACGCCGAGGGGCTGAGTGCAAAACAGATAAAGATTGAATCGCCGATATTAAATAACGAGCAGCTGGCTATATTAAAGAATGTCAGTGAGGATGGTTTTAAAGCAAAAACCATACCAATGTATTTCTCGCCTGACGATGACGGTGAATCCCTTGAAGAAGCCATGATAAGAATGTTTGAGGATGCGGACAGGGCCATAGAGGAAGATGCCAGCATACTGATTCTGTCAGACAGGGGAATCAATTCGTCCCGGGCGCCCATCCCCGCGCTGCTTGCAGTGGCAGGGCTTCACCATTACCTTATAAAAAATGGAAAGAGAACACGTGTCAGCATAGTGGTTGAATCCGGAGAGCCGAGGGAAGTTCATCATTTTGCGGTCATGGTTGGATACGGCGCCAGCGCCATTAACCCATACTTGGCTCTTGAGAGCATCGGAAAGATGATAAGCGATGGGTTAATTAAGGGAATTGAATACGAAAAGGCAGAATATAATTATATTAAATCAGTAACTATCGGAATAGTGAAAATAATGTCAAAAATGGGTATTTCCACTCTTCTCAGTTATCAGGGGGCGCAGATATTTGAAGCAATCGGACTGAGTGAAGATGTAGTTAAAATTTATTTTACAGGTACGCCTTCAAGAATCGGAGGACTGTCGTTAAGGGACATTGGGAAAGAAACGGTAATCCGCCACAAAAATGCCTTTGATATCATGCGAAAGAATTATTCTTTAGAATCAGGCGGCGATTATAAATACAGAAGCAACGGAGAATACCATTTATATAATCCAATGACCATACATAAGCTGCAGCATGCGTGCAGAACCGGCAAATATTCTATATTCAAGGAGTATTCCGGGCTATTTAATGAAGGAAACAAAACTACTATAAGGAGCCTGCTGGACATCGAATCCCCATATGATCCGGTACCTATTGATGAAGTAGAAGCAGTTGATGAGATTGTCAAAAGGTTTAAAACCGGAGCTATGTCTTACGGTTCAATCAGCCAGGAAGCCCATGAAACACTGGCTGTAGCGATGAACAGACTGCATGCAAAAAGCAATACCGGAGAAGGCGGCGAAATTACCGACCGTTTCATACCTGATGCAAACGGCGATTCCAGATGCAGCGCCATCAAACAGGTGGCTTCGGGACGTTTTGGGGTTACAAGTTATTATCTTGTTAATGCAAAAGAGATTCAGATAAAGATGGCCCAGGGTGCCAAACCGGGAGAGGGCGGACAGCTTCCCGGAAGGAAGGTTTATCCATGGATTGCAAAAGCGCGTTTGTCTACACCCGGAGTGGGGCTCATATCACCGCCTCCGCACCATGATATATATTCAATTGAAGACCTTGCGCAGTTAATTCACGACTTGAAAATGGCTAATTCAGAAGCGGATATAAATGTAAAGCTCGTTTCGGAAGTCGGGGTAGGAACAATCGCGGCAGGAGTTGCCAAGGGAAAGGCTGATGTAATACTTATCAGTGGATACGACGGTGGGACCGGCGCGGCTCCGAGAACCAGCATGAAACATGCAGGATTGCCATGGGAACTTGGCCTGGCTGAAACAAATCAAACGCTGATACTGAACAATCTGAGGGACAGGGTTAAACTAGAAACCGACGGTAAGCTGATGACAGGTAAAGATGTCATAATAGCGGCGTTGCTTGGAGCTGAAGAATTCGGGTTTTCAACGGCGCCTTTGGTAGCTATCGGATGTGTAATGATGCGTGTGTGTAACCTTGATACATGTCCGGTAGGAGTAGCCACACAGAATCCGGAGCTCAGAAAATATTTTAAAGGCAAGCCTGAATATGTGATTAACTTTATGAAATTTATTGCAGAAGAAATGCGGGAATATATGGCGTTGATGGGCTTTAGGAAATTGAATGACATGATAGGAAGGGCGGATATCTTAAAAACCGGCGAATTTCCGGATAATTTTAAATACAAAGGACTTAACCTTGATGCCCTGTTCCACCTGCCTGAATTACCTGAAGGCAGTACAAGATACAGAAGCAAGAGGCAAAATCACAGGGTTGAAGATACTTATGATTACAGAATACTGGACCATCTGCTTCATGATTCAATTGCAAGCGGCCGTAGAACTACAGCAGTGCTTCCCGTTAAAAATACTGATAGGGATGTCGGAACATACGTGGGCAGTAAAATCAGCAGGATATACGCGGACCAGGGGCTTAGGGAAGATACCGTCATACTGAACATGAAGGGTTCTGCCGGGCAAAGCTATGGTGCTATCATGCCAAAGGGAATCACCCTTAATCTTGAAGGGGATTGCAACGACTATATTGGTAAAGGCCTGTCCGGTGGCAAGATAATCGTGAGATGTCCCGAAGAGGCTGACTATAAACCGGAGGAAAACATAATTATCGGCAATGTTGCCTTCTACGGAGCTACAGGAGGCGAAGCTTACATAAACGGAGTTGCAGGTGAACGATTTTGTGTAAGGAACAGCGGTGTGCATGCGGTTGTTGAGGGTGTCGGTGACCATGGATGCGAATACATGACGGGAGGCCGGGTAGTGGTACTTGGCAAAGTCGGTAGAAATTTCGCAGCCGGTATGTCCGGCGGAATTGCTTATGTTTACGACAAAGACAGATCCTTCGGGAAATTTGTTAATAAGGAAATGGTGCTGCTGGAACGTCTTTCCAAGAATGATGAGGCAGATATGGTAAGAAGTATGATTAAAAAGCACTATATTCATACTGACAGCGGACTTGCTGAAAGACTTCTGGACCATTGGGACGATACGCTTGATAAGTTTGTGAAGGTAATACCAAAGGATTATAAGAATATTATCACTGCGATTGAAGAAGCGGTGGAAGACGGATATGACATGGAGACCGCACAACTCGCGGCTTTCAGAAAGTACGCGGGATAGAGGAGGAACACCATGGGAAAACTGACTGGATTCATGGAGCATAAACGACTGGAAATAACCTACAGGGATGAATTGGAGAGAATCAATGACTGGAATGAGTTCTCAATACCCATATCTGAAGAAAAAAGACTTGAGCAGGCGGCCAGATGCATGGATTGCGGAACTCCTTTTTGCCAGAGCGGAATAATTCTGAACGGACTTCCAAGCGGATGTCCTCTGAACAATCTTGTACCGGAATGGAATCATCTGATTTACATCGGACTATGGAAAGATGCTCTGGACAGGTTGCTGAAAACCAATAATTTCCCTGAGTTCACGGCCAGGGTGTGTCCGGCGCCATGTGAAGGAGCCTGTACGCTTGGTGTTATAAATCCACAGATTACTATTAAGAATAATGAAATGGCGATTATTGAAAGAGGTTTTGAAGAGGGATGGATTAAACCGTTTATACCGGTAAAAAGAACAGGCAAAAAGGTTGCTGTCATCGGAAGTGGTCCGGCGGGACTTGCAAGTGCAGATCAGCTGAATAAATCCGGGCATATAGTAACCGTATATGAAAGAGCTGACAGACCGGGCGGGCTTCTTATGTATGGAATTCCCAACATGAAGCTTGAAAAAAATGTAGTGGAGCGGCGCCTTGATATCATGAAGGAAGAAGGCATTGAATTTATAAACAACACTGAAATTGGCATTGATATATCAACTGATGAGTTAACTCAAAAGTATGATGCGGTTATTTTATGCTGCGGTTCTACGGTTCCCCGGAACTTAAATGTAGAAGGGCGCGAATTAAATAGTATTTATTTTGCGGTGGATTATCTTTCAAAAAACACAAAAAGCCTGTTGGACTCAAATTTTGAAGACGATAATTACATATCGGCAAAAGATAAAAAGGTTATTGTCATCGGCGGAGGGGACACAGGCAATGATTGTGTAGCCACGGCAATAAGGCAGGGATGTAACAGTGTCCGCCAATTTGAGATAATGCCTGAAGCGGCAATAGAAAGGACATCAGAAAATCCATGGCCGGAATTTCCTAAAGTAAAAAAAACCGATTATGGTCAGAAGGAATGCATAGCGCTTTTCGGAAATGACCCAAGAAAATACTGCATATCTACAAAATCTTTTACCGGAGACGAAAAAGGTAATGTGACAGGGTTGAAAACAATAAATATTGAGTGGAGCAAAGATCATACCGGAAAGTTCTTTCCGAAAGAAATCGAGGGCACAGAAGAGTTCTACGAAGCAGATATAGTGGTGCTTGCAATGGGTTTTGTGGGAACCGAATTAAAACTTACAGAATCTTTTGGAATTGAAACTAATGCGTGGGGCAATGTGATAGCGGATTATGGAGAACACACAACCAATGTAGATAAAATATTTGCAGCAGGTGATATGAGAAGGGGACAAAGCCTGGTGGTTTGGGCAATAAAGGAAGGCCGCGAAGCAGCCCGCGAATGCGATAAATATCTTACCGGCTCTTCCATCCTACCCTGAAAAATCATCCCTCCGCTATTTCGCCAAGTTTGGATTCTAAGTTGAAAAAATAGCGAAGGGCTATTTCATCATTGTATATATGATTTTCTAGACTTCATCCGATATACTGAGGACTGTGATAGGTTGGTAAACTTGGCAATCTGTCTAGTATTCACACCTTGATATTGGGCCTCTGCAATTATTTTCTCCTGTGTGTCTTTAGTCATAATGTCCAATGAAAAATGATTATACCCACTTATATCTTTGACAATATAATTAAATAGTTTTTTAGCATCTTTATCTGATAGAGGTTCTATTTCAAGATCAGATATCAATTTCGAAGCACTTCGTTTGAGGATATATTCATGTAAAGATAACCCAGCTATAGGTTTATAATAAGTGTTTATATACAAGTAGTCAGTTAAATTATATTTCTCATATCCAGTTAGTGGCGAATTCCACTTATACTCACAATATTCATATGAAAAGCCTGCTTTTACAGGATTGTTTAAGATATAGCTTAATACTGAAAAGAAATGCCCCATTGTATATACCGGCTTACTCTTAAAAGGCCTCATGAAAACTGCTCCGGAATGATTATATTTTGCGTTGTAGTAAATCGCATAAATTTCCTGAATCAAACCAATTATTTCAGGAAGTTGTTTTCCTGCATCTTTTATTAACAAGTGGTAATGGTTGCCCATAATACAGTAAGCAAAAAGTTGAAAATTGTATATAAGTTGCACTCTCCTGATAATATTCAGAAAAACCTCTTTGTCTTTCGTATTACGAAAAATCCCCATCTTGTTATGTCCGCGGTTGTATACATGATATGTTCCGTTACAAAATAAAATACGTTTCTTACTCATATATAAAACAATAAAGCAAATACCAATAAATGTCATTATACTAGGTGTTAAACTTTATCCAAAAATTAAACTAACTTGAAAAGTGGAAAAACAGCGGAGGGATGATATTCCAGAAATGGAAAAACAGCGGAGGGATGATATTTCAATTGCAGTATCAGAACAAAGGAAATATAATCATTGGCAGGGGGAACATATGGATTTTTCTAAAATTACCAACTTCAGTAATCGGCAACTAGAAAATTTTCAGGATATTAACAAAAGGTATAAACAGATGTATCTGTCGCCCAATGAGAGTATGCCAATGTTCATAATTAACACACCGGTTGAATCACATGACTGGGAAGTTAAACTTTTTAACGCAGAAGCAATGCTTATTGACGACCTTAATGTCATCAGAACTCATGCGGATATCGGGGATGACAGAGTCCCCTCCGCCAGAGTTAGCTTTGGAACTGCGCAGATTGCGGCAGCGTTTGGCTGTGAAATGTATATTCCTCCAAACAATCTTCCGTGTGCCAAGACTCATGTTCTCCATGATATAAACGATGCAATAAACCTGAAAAAACCCCCAAAATATGCCGGATGGTTCAAACGACTGTATGAATTTTCAGAGTTCTATATGGAAAATATCCCTGAGGGAGTGGAAATACAGCTTCCGGACACCCAGGGTCCATTTAATAATGCACACCTAATTCGGGGAAATGATATAATTTTCGATTTTTTCGATAATCCCGGTCAGCTGGAGTATTTCCTTGACTACATAACAGACTACTTGATAGATCTCGTAAAAGAGTTGCAACATCTGACAACTAACAGGGACGGTTGGTTTTTTGACTGGGGAAGTTTATGGAAAGGCTACGGCAGGATAAGCAATTGTACGGTACACCTGATTAGCCCTGATATGTACAGGAACTTTGTTCTTAAGAGAGATATTAAGTTTCTCGAAGGAATAGGGGGCGGGCGAATACATTATTGCGGGTCTTATCCCGAAGTTATAGAGAGTTTTATTAATATGTCTCCAGTAACGGGATTTGATTACGACAATTCTCTTCACAATTTGGTTGATGTTTGTAAGTTAGCTCCTGATAAAGTTCCCGTTTTTTGCTGGGCGCAAAGAAACAGCAAAACCATAAATGATCTTTTAAGTGGTGAATGGCCGGAGAAAAAGAACATTATTATTGGAGTTGATGCACCGTCAATTGAAGAAGGAAAGGTGCTGTTGAGCAAACTTAGGGAATCTGCTGAAAGGAATTATGATGGACTATATTAGTTATATGCGCAGGATGATCGGCAATAAGCCGATGTTTATGGTAGGTTCCGGGACATTGATTTTTAATGCACGGGGGGAATTGCTCCTTATAAAAAGAACCGATAATAAGGCATGGGGAATACCCGGCGGCAGTTGTGAACTCGGGGAGACTCTTGAGGATGCAGCAGTCAGGGAAGCATATGAAGAAACCGGTCTGAAAATCAAGAAGCCAGAACTGTTCAGTGTTTTTTCAGGCGAGAATATGCACTATATTTATCCTAACGGCGATGAAGTTTATATGGTGGTATGTATATTTACAGCAACTGATTATTCCGGGGAAATAGGTGCTAATGAAGTTGAAAGCAGCGATGTCAGGTTTTTTAAACTGAAAAAGCTTCCGGAGGACTTACACCCGCCGGATAAACATATTTTAAGAAGATATATTAAAAGCAGGGAAGAAACCCCATGAAAATCACAAAAAACCAGGCTCGAATATTCATACTGATGAAGCAGGGACTCTTCGGAGACTATAAATTTTCCGGGAAAGCCGGCATCATGGATTTCATAAGACAGGCGGGATGTATACAATTTGATCCGATAGATATCTGTGGGAAAAACCAGGAGCTTGTACTTCAGTCGAGGGTGGATGATTTCGGAAAGTCGCAGCTGTATGAGCTTCTTTACAAAGATAGGATGCTTGTGGACCTGTTTGACAAAAATATGGCCATTGTTTTAATTGATGATTGGCCGCAGCTTGACCACTATAGAGAATACTACAGAAACGGAGGTCGTGGAAAAGATGACATAGACCGGATATCCGGTGATGTGATTGACTATATTAATAGAAACGGTCCGTCTTGTTCCGCCGACATACCATATAATGACAAAGTAAACTGGTATTGGGCGCCTACATCTCTTTCAAGAGCGGCGCTGGAAACTCTGTATTATAGGGGAGAGCTGGTTATTCATCACAAAAAAAACACCAGAAAATATTATGCACTTGCTAAAAAACATCTTCCGGAACGTATTTTAAATGCGGCTAATCCCAACGGTACGCCGGAGGAAAAGCATGATTGGCATCTTTTGAGAAGAATCAAGTCGGTAGGAATGCTCTGGAACCGCACAAGCGATGCATTACTTGGAATCAGTAATTTTAAGGCACCGGAGAGGAATACTTCTTTTCAAAGGTTGTTATCAGGCGGATTAATTCGCGAATTAAGCATTGAAGGCATAAAATTTCCTTTTTATATATCTTCTGATGATGAAGCCTTATTGAAAAAGACAATTGAAACTAATATAAAATCAATGCGAACAGAATTCATCGCGCCTCTTGATAATATGATGTGGGATCGGAGACTCATAACTGAGATTTTCGAATTTAACTATAAATGGGAAATTTATACTCCCGCTAAAGACAGAAAGTTTGGGTAATATGTTTTACCGTTGCTGTATGGAAATAATTTGGTAGGGAGGGTAGAGATAAAAAAGAACCCTGCAACCGATAAGCAGGAAATCATCAATATGTGGTTTGAGGAAAAAACCAGGGAGACAAAAAAACTCCATGATTCTATTCAAAAAAGACTAAAAAAATTCAACCGGTTTCACAATTCATAATATCTTTACAAATTTACCCACAGGGTAAAATTTGTAATTAATTAGCTCTAATAAATTATCATTCTATAGTTTTTACGAAATCATGGAGTTGAATATGCGCTTCCAAACCGGTTTTTTCCGGACGTGTATAGCGGCCATCGGATTTTAGCCAACGGCTTTTGTCGGTTTCATGCCATAGAATTTCCAATGTATTGATTATTCGTTCTTTAATTTTTTCGTCTTCTATTGGAAACAGCGATTCAACGCGCCGGTCGAGATTTCTTGTCATCAAATCAGCGCTTCCAAGATAAATCAAAGTGGTTCCGCTATTTTCAAAGCAGAATATCCTGCTGTGTTCCAGATATCGGCCTATAATGCTTTTAACCCGGATATTTGAACTGACATTCCTAATTCCCGGCTTAAGACAGCAAATACCCCGCACAATCAGATTTATTTCAACGCCGGCGCAAGAAGCTTCGTATAAAAGCCTTATTATATCTGAATCGGACAGGCTGTTCATTTTTGCAACTATTCTTGCAGGTTCTCCCTTTTGGGCATTTTTTATTTCGTTTCTGATGGATTTTTCAAGAAAATTCCTAAGTCCGTCCGGTGCAACAACAAGTTTTTTCATAATGGGGACGACGGTATAACCTGTGAGATTGTTAAATAATGAAGATAAGTCAGTGGCAAAGCTTTCCCGCGAGGTAAAAAAACCGAAATCCGTATAAAGCCGGGCGGTCTTATTATTATAATTACCGGTACCCATGTGGATATAGCGCTTTATTCCGCTTTTTTCACGCCTGATGACCAATAGTATCTTGGAGTGTATTTTAAGACCTACAATTCCGTATACAACATGGCAGCCCGCATGCTCAAGCATTCTGGCCCATGATATGTTGTTTTCTTCATCAAACCGGGCTTTCAGCTCCACGAGAACGGTAACTTGTTTTCCATTTTGCGCAGCACGTATAAGAGCCTGCACAACGGGGGAGTTCCCGCTTACCCGGTACAGCGCCTGTTTAATTGCAAGTACATCTGGGTCATCAGCAGCTTCGTTGAGAAATTTCATCACTGCATCAAAAGATTGGTATGGGTGATGTACCAGATAATCTTTTTTTGACATTAAATCAAACATATTGCCGGAGATTATCTTTTCTGAAGATATAGGTAAAATTTCGGGATATCTCAGGTCCGGAAAATCTTCGGGTGTTCCTGAAAAGTCCAACAAGCAGGATAAATCGAGATATCCGTCCATGAGATAAATATCATCTTGTAAAAGGCCAAATGAAGATGTTAAAAAACTCCTTGTTTTGAGATCCTGGCCCCGCTCAATTTCTAACCTTACAGGAAGTCCCCACTGCCGCTGTTTAACTTGCTGTTCAATTTCAAACAAGAGGTCTACAGCATCATCCTCATCAATAGAAAGGTCTGCGTCTCTCGTTACCCTGAAACAGGTAGAGCTTAGGATTTCATAACCCTTGAAAAGCTGAGATGCGTTTTGGGCGATTACATCCTCGATAAAAAGGTAGCTTTCGTCATTTAATCCAGCGGGTACTTTTATAATCCGGGGTATAACCGACGGAATTCTAACGATTGCATAATGTTCGTTCCCCTCTCTTTGGAGCCTGAATACTATATTTACAGTTTTGTTTGCAATGAAAGGAAAAGGCCTGCTTGCATCTATGGCCATGGGTGTAAGCACGGGGAAAATTATATCCTCGAAATAATCGTTTATATACTCTCCCTGTCTTTCGCTAAGCTTCTCATAGTTTGTAAAAGTGATTCCTCTATCGTGAAGCGAAGGTTTCAGGATTCTGTTAAAGCAACGGTATTGAGCCAGGACCAATTCATGTATTTTTACCGAAGCTGCTTTCAGTTGTTGAAGGGGAGTTAGACCAGAAGCGTCGGAGACAATAAATCCGGCTTGTATTTGTTCCTTTAGCCCCGCAATTCTAACCATAAAAAACTCGTCCAGATTTGATGCGACTATGGATACAAATTTTATCCGCTCCAAAAGCGGAACCGAATCATCTAACGCCTCGCCCAGAACCCTGGAGTTGAAGTCAAGCCAACTGAGTTCCCTGTTGGTGTAATATGCCGGCTTGCGAAAATCCATTTAAACAGTCCTCTCAATAATTAAATTTGCCTTTATACCGAATACATCATTAAAAAACTCTGCCTGCCGGCTGAATGTCCATTCCTCTAAAGTGGCTTCTCCCCTGGCTTTTGCAGTTACAGTCAGGGAGGTATTGTTGTAGACGGAATCGATTTCCCTGAATTTTTGTAAGTGACTTTTATCAAGCGCATCGCCCAGTTTTAAAATTGCCGAAAGTTTGGCTACAAGAACTCTGTCGCCGGAGTTCAGTAATGAATAATTCTCATGCTCGGGTAGTGGCGCCAGTTCGCTGTGGTATTTTGAAACATTTGCCACAATGTTCAGTTCCCTGATATTCAGTCCGGGAAGAGATAGTTGTCTGATTAAGTAATAAGAATGTTCATAATGATTCTTAAGGTTAATAAATTTTCCACAGTCATGAAGTATGCAGGCAAGCTGCAGAAGCAGTTTTTCCCGATTACTGAGCCCGTGTATTTCCCTTATAGAATCAAATATTACTGTTGAGTAATCAAAAACAGCTGCAATATGCTGTCTGTCGTATTTGAAACGTCTTGCTGTAAAAATAGCGGAATTTATTATACTTTTTTCAAACTGTGCATTAACTTTATCAAATTTATTTGGATAAAGCTCCTTATAAATCAATGCGTCGCACATTTTGATATTACACCCGTTTAAGGTGTCTGCTTTAGAGAAATCCATGAGTATTTTAAATAATGCGGCCGAGGGTAAGAGGATTTCAGCTCTATCCTGAGGAAGGTCGTATAAATCCATTATCTGCATTGGCGTAAGTGTTTTTATAGAATCATAAAATTCCTCGTAAACCTTTTTGGGAATGCTAAAAAAATTATCCACTATTTCTACATCCAACAAACCGGCGATAAGGTCGATTTCCTTTCCTGAGGCAACATAGGTGGTTTTCCGATTTAGCGAGATGAGATTTTTCAAAACGTCAATATAAGTGCTGATATACTGCTCTATTATCATATGGAATTTTTTTGTATAGCCTTCAACCGGTTCTAGTATTTCACTAAGCTTTAATGATCCGATTCGTATATTTTGAGTGAACCTGATAAGCCCCTTTTCCATTATGGCTATTCCGACGCTGCCCGAACCTACGAATGAAATTACGGCATTCTTCCAAGAACCGTTGTCCCTTCGGAGCATTTCGCGGTAGATTATTGCTTTTTCTTCCGGGTCGTCCAGGATCTTAACATTAAGTCCGGTTTTTAATTTAACAAGGTCAAGTATATAATCTTTATTCTCTGCTTCTCTGAATGCGGTGGTGGCCACAACTTCGATATGTTCAACACCGTATTGGTCTGCTGTATTTATATATGAATTTAGAATTGTGCAAAGGCGTCCGATTTTTTCAAAAGAAATCTTGTTTTGAGTAAATGTATCGTGGCCAATATATAGGGAAGACTGGAGAAACTCAAGACATTTCACTTCGGATTTGCGTTTTTCTGAGATTTCCATTCTTACCGCACTGCTTCCTATGTCTATTGCGGCGGCTATTTTATAGGCCATCTGCTGTTTCCTTATATTAATATACAATTATGATAATTTACACCGGTGATAATGTAAAGGGTACTGATTGGAAAACAGACGAAATAATAACAAAACATTAATAAAACACATGAAATTATGATAAAATCAGCGCATGGAACGAAGAATTGTATTGGGTATAGCCGGCGGAACCGGATCGGGAAAAACAACCTTGGCAAATGGCATTAAGAAAGTTCTTGGCGACAATGCCGTACTTTTGTGCCATGATTTTTATTATAATAAAAACGCAGAACTGCCTTATGAAGAAAGATGTGTTTTAAATTATGATCATCCGGAATCTCTTGAAACAGAGCTTCTTATTAAACAAGTGAATGAACTCAAAGAAGGCAGAAGCATCAAACGGCCCGTATATTCATTTGTCACTCATACAAGACTTGAAGAAACAATAGAAGTGAAGCCGGCTAAGGTCATCATAATTGAAGGCGTACTGTTGTTTGAGAATCCTGAGCTGAGAAATGTGATGGATATCAGGGTCTATGTTGATACGGATTCAGACATCAGATTAGCAAGAAGGATTGAGCGGGACGTGAACGAGAGAGGCAGGAGCCTGAAATCGGTGCTGGAACAATACAGAAACACGGTTAAGCCAATGCACGAACAATTTGTGGAACCAAGCAGGAAATATGCGGATGTTATAATACCAGAAGGCGGCTACAATCAAGTGGTTTTATCAATGATAACAGACAGGTTAAAATCTTTTCTTACTTAATGAAAGCATATGGCACTGAATTTACAAAATGTAGAAATTATTAATATATAGTGGTAAAATAAAGACAAATACCGAAAAGGTGGGAATTATTATGAAAAAAATTATTGGCGTAATCGTATCACTGTCTCTTCTTTTTGCCATGGCTCCGATTGTACAAGCTATTGCAGAACCTGCCATAATATCAGTAACCGCTCCCCAGATTGACAATCAGGTATATGAACATGGTGAAAAAGTAAAAGTTGTGTGCGAAAACACTGAATTTACCAAAACCGGAGTTGAAGTCGATATTATGTACTCAACGCTTGAAAAAATTTACAATTTCGAAATAATAGATGATTTTACAATTGAATTCGAATTGAAAATGTATAATGCCAGTGTCTTTAACTATGGATTAAAACTAGTAATTCCACAGGAAATCGGAGCAGCGAAAAGTCTGTTGTTCAGACCTTGTATCGAGGTTCGAAAAGGCCATATGGAATTTAGAACCAATCCAATAACGTCTGATGAAATTTCAGATTCCGGCATAACTATAGAATTCATTGATCCAGTTGAAAACCTGTATGGAGAATTTACAATAGACGGTGAGACCGTAGAACATTCCCAGCTGAATAATGAAATTTACAGGGTCTATCCAGACCGGTATCTTTACGCAGGCAAGACAGAAGTCTACGTACGGTTTAATTATCAGGGTAATTTCTATAGAAAGACCTTGTATATCATGGACAATGAAATTTGGATGGAACCCGTTTCTATAGCAAGAACATCTCCGATATCATTTACCATTAACACGGAGAACCTTGAATTTCAGGAGGATATCTCCATTATAATAAAAGGCAAAGGCAGATACGTAGATATAAAAGACATTAATGTTATCAGCACAAAACAGGCAGAAGCTTTTACACCGCTTCCGTTGGCTACGGGAATATATGACATGTATATTACCTGGCCCGGCCTTGGAATAACATACATTATTCCCCTGGTGATTACAAAAAGTGTTATCCAAAGCGATATTGACCTGGATAACGCAGTTGAGGCTGCAATATATGAAACACACGG
>JAUVJE010000034.1 GCA_030592355.1 Clostridia bacterium | reverse complement strand
TGCGATCCCATTTAAAAATATTCCTGTTATAGGCGGACCGATTGCAATTCTTCTGAATATTGGACTTGGAATAAGCGGTATGTATTTTATTATCAGCCGCAAGGATGAGATATCCTTTGATGCTTTTAGAAAGAAAAAGAATGGCGACGGAACCAAGGTTTTGGATACCTGTGTTCTGATTGACGGAAGGATTGTGGATATAATCAAAAGCGGTTTTATAGAGGGAAGAGTATTAATCCCGAATTTTATTATTAAAGAATTACAGACAATGGCGGATAGCTCGGATTCAACAAAACGGAATAAGGGCAGAAGGGGTCTGGAGGTTCTTGAAAACTTGGTTAATGATTTAGCATATGCAGAGACTAGTAAAACTGAATTTGATGATACTCAGCAAGAGACTGATGTAAAATTGATAAAGTATGCTGATAAAATAGGGGGCAGGATAATTACTACCGATTACAACCTTAACAAGGTTGCAGCCGTTATGGGAATAGGTGTTTTAAATCTCAACGAACTGGCTTCGTCGGTTAAGAAAGTTGCTTATCATGGTGAAAAACTTTTCCTCAATATCAGTAAGGAAGGAAAAGAAGATGGTCAGGGCATCGGGTACTTGGAAGATGGCGCAATGGTAATAGTTGAAAACGGAAAAGAATTTATAGGCAGTGAAAAAGAAGTTGTGGTTACCAGTGTAACTCAAACCTCTGCAGGTCGATTGATTTTTTCAAAGATAGAATAGCGATATGAACATTACGGTGATTATAGCAGCGGGTGGAAGCTCATCCAGAATGAAAGGTAGAAACAAACTTCTTGCGAAAGTGGGAGGCAAGGCTCTGTTGGTAAGAACAACAGAGGCTTTTCTTAAAGTGGATCAAATTGACCAAATTATTATTGTTGCTGCAAAAAAACATATTGAATCGTATATGCAGGTGCTTCGTGAAGCCGGACACTTGGATAAAATTAATATGGTTGAAGGCGGCAGAACCAGAATGGAATCAGTATACAATGGTCTTATTGAAGCTAATAAAGAAACAAGGGTAGTGCTGATTCATGATGCAGCGAGACCTCTTGTGACAAAAAAAACGATACTTGATTGTATTGAAGCGGCTGAAAAATATGGTGCCTGCTGTCCTGCTGTTCCTCTCTCAGACACACTCAAGGAAGCGGGTAAAAAGGGTTTCGTAAAAAAAACACTCAGAAGAGAGGATCTTTACAAAATACAAACACCTCAGGCTTTTAATTTTAAGGACATACTGAACCTCCATAAAAAAGCAGCATACAGAGGATTAAAAGTTACCGATGATGCGCAGATAGCCGAATATTTCGGCTATCATGTGTATCTTGTGGATTCTGATGAAACTAATATAAAAATTACGACGCAGATGGATTTGTTAATCGCCAATGCGCTTCGAGCCGGCAGTAATGATACAGGTGCAGAGGATACCTTTTCCCCGTCCGAACATAGTGAGTTCTTCACCGGTGGTCGCGGTAAAACCCACGCAGCTGATATCGAGCGCGAGTAACTTCGCAATGCTGAGCCGTATATCATGAATATGTGTGGTGAGTTTTGGAGAAAGGCATTCTATTGAGAACGAAACATGTTTTATTTCATTTTTCCCCATATAACTTAAAGCTTCGAGAACATATTTGCTGCTATCGATAATACCGTGCTTAATACACATATCATCAGCAATTTCACCAAGAATGTTAACACCCGTAAGTCCGGATATTGCATTTGTAAGGGCATGGTAAACAACATCGCCGTCGCTGTTGCTCTTCAAAGGTTCTCCACCCGGAATAGTAACACCACCGAGAATAAGCGGTTTGCCAAGATGCTGATAAAAAGCATGGCTGTCATGTCCTATTGCACATTTCATTTAATCACCTCATTACAATAATATACTCAATTATGTTTGTTTTCAATATTCAATAATCGAATTCAAGGGCGGGATTTGAGTTATTCAGTTATCTGCAAGTATGGTATAATTTTGTACTGAAGAATGGTTTGGAGACTATATGATACACCTTTTTAGACAAAACGGATACAATATATGCCTTGATGTAAACAGTGAAGCGATACATGTTCCAGACGACACTGCTTTCGATATCCTGTCAAGATGCGACAGCGTTGAAGACTATCAGCGGCTGAAAACAATAGAAAAGTATAAAATCAATAAAGCGGATTATCTAGAGGCTTATAACGATATAGATGAACTAATCGAGAATAACGAACTTTTTTCCATTATTGAAATACCGGAAATCATCAATAACAAAGATATAGAATTCAAGGCGCTGTGTCTGCATATGGCTCACACATGCAACCTAAAATGCAAATATTGCTTTGCGGGTGACGGCGAATACTCAGGAGGCATGAAACTAATGTCTTTGGATGTAGCGAAAAAGGCTGTTGATTTGGTGTTGAAAAAATCGGGAAATAAGAAAAATGTTGAAATTGACTTCTTCGGCGGGGAACCTATGCTGAATTTTGAAGTTATAAAAAAAACCGTGGCTTATGCACATGAAAAGCAACGAGAATACAAAAAGCAGATCCATTTCACAATAACGACGAATGGAACAATACTTGATGACGAATCGTTGAAATTCATCAATGAAAATATGGACAATATCGTTATCAGCATTGACGGACGAAAAAACGTTCACGACAGATTCAGATTGTATGCAGACGGAAGCGGGTCATATGATCTTGCGATAAAAAATGCAAAAAGAATTGTTGAAGGCAGAAACGGCAAATCATATTTTGTGAGGGGAACATTCACGCGTAAGAATTTGGATTTTTCAAATGATGTAAAGCATCTTGCATCCTTCGGTTTCAAAGATATATCAATAGAACCTGTAACGGGCGGGGAATTTGACCTTTCAGAGTGTGAAATAGAAGAAGTTCTGAGAGAATATGAGAGATTTTCAAAAGAATATGCGGTTCAGAATGAATATACTTTCTATCACTTTAACATAAGCTTATATAAAAGTCCCTGCATATATAAAAGGCTGACTGCATGCGGAGCCGGGTTTGAGTACGGTGCTGTTACGCCCGAGGGTGATATTTACGCCTGTCACAGGCTTGTGGGTGAAGAACAGTTCAAAATGGGCACGGTGGACGACTGGGAATTTAACCGTGAACTGGCTGAAACAATGAGAAATAATAATGTGGACAGTAATGAAAAATGCAGCACATGCTGGGCAAAATATTATTGTTCGGGGGGATGTCCTGCTACTGCTTATTTTACAAACGGCAGCATTACCGAGCCTGGCGACAGAGCATGCAGAATGCAGAAAAAGCGCATTGAGTGTGCGATGGCGATAGAAGTCCAGAGAGCTTCGGAAGGATAAAAAATGAACAGGATTTTAAAAGAAAAGCAGGTATTTGTACTGGATATGGACGGCACTTTTTATATGGGAAACACTCCGATAGAGGGCGCTTTGGAGTTTCTGGACATTCTGAAATCCAAGGGGAAAAAGTATATATTCTTTACTAACAATTCATCAAAGTCCATTAAGGATTATATTGAAAAACTCAAAGGCATGGGAGTAAATGCGAGTGATGATATACTATTTTCATCCGGAGCGGTGACAATTGACTACCTTAAGAAAAATCGTCCGGGTAAATGCGTATACTTGATTGGCACGGATAGTCTTTATGACGGATTTATCGCTGAAAAAATACAAATGGATGACAATAAACCGGATATAGTGGTCCTGGGATTCGATACATCGCTTACATATGAAAAAATCTACAAAGGGTGTACATTTATTCGAAATGGCGCAGAGTTCATTGCGACTCATCCTGATTCCAATTGTCCGGTTAAAGACGGACTTATGCCGGATACCGGTTCAATGATAAAGATGTTTACCGAGTCGACAGGTATTGAACCCATAATTATGGGAAAGCCGTTTTCGCATACTGTAGAAGCACTTGAAGCAAAGACCGGCGTGGGTCGTGAAAGTATGGTTTTTGTAGGCGACAGGCTACAGACAGATATAGCTATAGGAATAAATAACGGAGCTGCAGCTGTTTTGGTAATGACCGGGGCTACCACTGAAGAAATACTTGGAAACTCAAATATTAAACCCACTATGATTCTCCCATCAATAGGCCATATCAAAAATTACCTCTAAACCACCCGGATTTTTCCAAAAACCAAGGGTTTGACGATTTTTATTTATACCATGTAAACGAAGATAAAAAAATCTGAAAAGACCGGTATGTGGTATCATGTATGTGGAAGGCGGTTAAGATTTAATGGAAAATATTTATGAAAAATGTGTAGTAAAGCCGAAAGATATAAAAGATAATATTATTACTTTGCTGGCGGTGTTTGGTGCAATAGGTATTTCTGTATTAGCCTTCTTAATTGAATTTTTCAGGCCTTATCTATTTGCTGTGATTCTGGTTGTTATATATATAGCTTATAGGCTGGTGTTCGATAGAAACATTGAATTTGAATACATACTTGCAGGGAATTCAATTTCAATGGATAAGATTTTTAACAAAAAAAGAAGAAAAAGAATGCTAAATTGCGATCTTACGGATTTTAGCATTGTTGCGCCCGTTACATCCGGATATTATGAAGAATATAAGAATAATGTTGCAAAAACCATAGTTGCAGTATCCGGAGATAAAAAAGAATTAGAATATTTTGGGGTTTTGGAATACGAAAAAAAGAGAACAATGCTGGTTTTTGAAGCTGATGACAAGGCTCTTGGTCATATTAAAAAACAAATAGAGCGTAGGCTGAAAAGCTAACGGCAGCAGCTTCCATCGGAGAAAAAATGCTTAAAAAAATATTGCTGGTTATAATAATTGCGGTGTATATTGCGGCATCTGTATTTGCCGTTTATGTCAGCATCAATAAAATAATCGATAAATATAGCGCTGAGGACGAAGTAATACAATTTTATGAAAATAATAAAATTAATCTTGTAATAGAAGATAATTTAATTAAGGGAAGCGCACCACCCGTTATCAATGGAAGCGAAGTGTTTTTACCTTTTGATATTGTAAAAGAGCATATCTGCCCAACAATTTATAAAGAAACGGATGGCTCGGTAGTAACGGTTATTTCCGGGGATAAAGTTATTCGTATGAGGGATGAAAACCTGCAGGCTTATGTCAATATGGAACCGGTGGATATCGATATGACTGCGAGAACCATTGATAGAGTGTTGTATGTGCCGGTGGTGGTATTCAGTGATATATTTAAAATCGAGGTGTCTTATCACGAACAGGACATGGTAGTGATAATTGATTTCCTAAAAAATTACGAACACAGCGGTATCGTCAACCCAAGAATAAATACAGGGCAGGAAACTTCCAAAGGCACAACAACTAAGAAAAATAAAACAGTTGCGGACAGTGTTGCCGTAAGGAGCGGTAAATCTATTAAAGAACCATTGTATAAAGAAATTGGGGTAGAAGGCGAAAACGTCAGTGTGTATGAAATAGATGGTGCATGGGCTAAAATCCGTACTGAAGAAGGAATAATCGGTTTTGTAGAAACCCGTTTCCTGAACAGCAGAGTTAATTATAGTGAACTCACAGTCAATCTTGTCAGGCGGACACCGAATGAGCTTGAGGACATTGTTTTAGCATGGCAATATATTTACAAAACAACACCACCGATAGGGGAATTCATGGAATTTGCCGCTATAAATGTTTATTCGCCCACATGGTTTATGGTAACAGATGCAGACGGTACCATAAATAGTAAGGCGGATATGCCGTATGTTGAAAAAGTGCATGAATCAGGGGCCAGGATATGGCCGCTTTTGAGTAATACATTTAATGATATAAATATGACATCTGCCGTACTTAATAATCCTGATGCCCGTGATAACATCATCAGGCAGATTTTGTCCTATGCCCGGTTATACGAGTTGGATGGTATCAATCTGGATTTTGAAAATATTTATCTCAGGGACAAAGATGCATATACCCAATTTGTAAGGGAGCTCATGCCCTATGCAAGGAGAATGGATCTGAAAATTTCTGTGGATGTGGGAGTTCCGGGAGGAAGCGACAATTATTCGCTTTGTTATGACCATGAGAATCTGTCCAAAGAAGCTGACTATATAATGGTGATGACTTACGACCAGCATTGGGCGTCGTCACCTGTGGCAGGATCACAGGCGCAGCTCAATTGGGTTCATGAAATGCTGGAGCTTACGCTTGAAAGCGTTAATCCTGATAAATTACTTGTAGGCATACCCTTCTACACCAGAATATGGAGAGATACGGACGGGGTTGTTAAAAATGTAAAAACTCCCGGAATTGATTCAACTCTTGAAATAGTTAAAGAAAAAAGCGCTCAAATGATTTGGGACGAAGAAAGCGGACAATATTTCGCCAAATACTTTGAGGATGGCTCTGTTTATAAAATGTGGATTGAAGATTCCAGGAGTATAGCGCTTAAGGCCGATTTAGTGAAAGAGTTTGGTCTTAGGGGCGTTGCTGTATGGCAACTGTCCCTGGGTAATGAAGAAGCTTGGAAAAGCATTGAAAAATCTATGTCTGAAAGGTAGGTGTTTCGTTTGGTATTTGAATTGGAAGCTTTAATAAGAATATTGATTGCATTGGTTTGCGGTGGCATCATAGGTTATGAAAGGGAGTATAAGAACAGACCTGCGGGGCTTAGGACGCATATGCTTGTATGTATGGGAGCCGCCCTTGTTATGATTGTTTCCCAATATTTATATGAAATATATTCGCCGGGAGTTACGGACCCCGCACGGTTGGGAGCTCAGGTTATCAGCGGAATAGGTTTTCTTGGTGCGGGAACCATAATAAGAGACAGGTTCAGTGTCAAGGGGCTTACCACTGCAGCGACTTTATGGGTGGTTGCCTGTATAGGCCTGGCAATAGGTTCAGGTTACTATTTAATGGGAGTTATAATAACCGGAATTATTTTTATGACCCTTATTCTGTTTAGAAAACTTGAAAATGTATTAAAAATTAAACCATCGAGGGCTAAATTGAAAGTAACTGCTGAGAATGGCAACGATATTGAGAAAGACATAAAAACTATTCTTGAAAAACTGGGGTTTAGGATTAAAGGAATTAAATTTGTAAAAAGCAAAGATAGGAAAACCGTAGAATTCACTTTTGAAATTTCATGTACCAGTGCGAATGCCTGGAATTCCATTTCGGAAACGCTGTATAGAAATAAAAAAATTCAAAAAGCCGACATATCATACTGAGGAATTTCGGGACAAACAAATGTGATATAATACAGTGCAACTAAATATCCGGAGGATAAAAAACATGCTAAAAGAAACTTTACTTACGGAAGTCATCAAAGAAGCTGCCGAACAACTATCCAGGGGAGGGGCATTCCTAACAACCGGTTATGAAGATGAAATAAACATTATGACTATAAGTTGGGCGGCGATGGGCAGAATCTGGAATAAACCCATACTGATAGTTGCAGTAAGATATTCGAGGCATACATATAAACTAATTGATAATTCAAACCAGTTCACCGTAAGCTTCCCGTCTTCCGGACTACTTGCCGTAGAATTATCTTTATGCGGAACCCAATCAGGAAGAGACAGGGACAAATTCAATGAATGCGGGTTCAAACCCATCGAAGCCGCTACTGTAAATTCGCCGTTGATAGACAAATGTAAAATTCACATGGAATGCAAGGTAGTATATAAGCAGGCAATGGAGCCGGGTTTAATAGACAAATCCATAAAAAAAGCTTTCTATGATGGAAACGATGATTACCATGTCATGTATTATGGCGAGATAACCGCTTGCCATGTAGAAGAGTAGCGGGGGTAAGCTTGAAAAAAATTAAAGTAGGCATTATCTTCGGAGGAGAGTCGACTGAGCATGAAGTTTCAAGAAGATCGGCGGTCCATGTGATAGCTTCATTAGATAAGTTAAAGTATGATTTTGAGCTTATAGAACTGACAAAAACAGGCGGTTTGAATTTTTATGCGCCAAACAGCATGGATATTTTATGCAACGAAATTGCTAATATAGACAACAGCCTTAAAAAAACATCGGTGATATTGTCCAAGGCGATATTTGACAATAATGAAATAGACGTAGTTTTTCCTGTTATACATGGCACGGGCGGAGAGGATGGAGTGCTTCAGGGATTTCTTGAAATGTGCGGTATTCCTTATATAGGCAGCGGAGTGCTTTCTTCGGCAATCGGATTTGATAAGGTTATTTCAAAGATTATGTTTTCTCATGAAAACATACCGCAGGCTGACTATCTTTGTATTTCGACAGAAAATACAGAGTTAGGGAAACTTAGGGATGAGGTCAAAGAGAAACTCGGTTATCCGGTATTCGTTAAACCGGCTAACGGAGGTTCTTCGGTGGGGATTTATAAAGTCAGGGACGAAGTGTCACTGTGTGTGGCGGTGGAAAAGGCAGCTTATTATGACAGGAAAATTATTATTGAAGCATTTGTTCCCGGAAGAGAATTTGAATGTGCCGTTATAGGTGGATTCAAAAATGTTGAGGCTTTCGGTGTAGGTGAAATTATTCCCTGCAACGAATTCTATGACTATAATGCCAAATATGTGGATGAGGACTCAATTGGGATTATCCCGGCACCTATAGATGAAAATAAAATTGAAGAAATAAAGAAACTGGCTGTTAAAGCATTTAAAGCAATTGATGGCTATGGCTTGGCGAGGGTTGACTTTTTCATGACAGATGAGGGCCGGGTGGTATTGAACGAAATAAACACAATGCCGGGGTTTACCAGCATCAGCATGTACCCAAAGCTTTGGGCGGCTTTTGGAAAAGGCAAAGCCGAACTGATGACAAAGCTGATTGAGCTGGCTTTTCAAAGAAAAGAAAACTATAAATTTTTAAAAGAGTATCGTGAGGAAAGTACTGATGTGTAACAAACCTATCGGAATTTTTGATTCAGGTCTCGGAGGACTAACCGTTCTAAGAGAAATACACATGATGATACCGGGAGAGAATCTTGTTTACTTCGGCGACAGTAAAAGGGCTCCCTACGGAACAAAATCACGCGATGCAATCATCAAATTTGCATTTCAAGACATGAGATTTATGCTGAGTAAAGATGTCAAAGCGATTGTTATTGCGTGCAATACTGTCAGCTCAAATGCTCTTGAAAAAATAATAAATGAATTTGACATACCTGTATTGGAAGTTATCAGTCCCGGATCAGCGGCAGGTTTGACTGCATCTGAAACAAAAACTATCGGTGTGATAGGTACTTCTGCTACAATTGAAAGCAATGCATATGAAAACGAACTTAAAAAACTTGATAAAAACTGCAGGGTTCTGCAAAAAAGCTGTCCGTTATTCGTGCCTCTTGTAGAAGAGGGAGTGGAATTGTGGGATAGTGAAATAGCTGAACTGACTGCGCTTCATTACCTTTATGAGTTTCGGAACAGCGGTATAGATACCCTCATACTGGGATGTACCCATTATCCTTTGTTAAAGAACGTCATTCAAAAAGCCATGGGAGATGAGATTAAACTCATTGACTCTGCAAAAAGTATCGCGAAAATGCTAAAGAACAGTACGATAATCAAGGACAATCATTCAGGTACAGACGGCTCGATTAAAATATTTACAAGCGACAGTATAAGTAAATTTATGCCATTATGCAAAGAGATACTGGGAAAAGACAACTTGTCTGTTGAACAAGTGGATATTGAAAATTACTAGTAAAAACTATAAAAAAGCGGCCATTGAAAACTCAGGGTTAAATATACAATCAAGGTAAATATTCGTATTTACCGATAAAAATTAAAATATATACTCCAAGGTGTAAAATGAAAAAAGTATTGGTTTCGGTAAAGGGACAAAGCGGTTTGGGCGATGAAGGCCTGATGGAGCTTATTACCGAGGGAAAACTATATAAAAAAGGCAATGCTTTCTATGTGTCATATAAAGAAACAGGCATGACGGGCATGGAAGGAACTACAACAACTCTTAAAATTGAAGAGAACCGTGTTACACTGATAAGACATGGCACGGTGTCTTCAACTTTTGTTTTTGAGGAAGGCAGGAAGAACATATCCCATTATGCAACTGAAATCGGTGTATTTACAGTTGAGGTCAAAGCCGGCAAGGTTGATTCGGCGATGGATGAACATGGTGGAATGGTGGCTGTTTCATATTCGCTGGATATGTTCGGCAGAGAACATAATGAATTTATTATGACAGTCAGAGAGGTTAATGATGACGGATATAATACAGAAAATCAATAAACAGATAATTGATACTGTAGAACAGGCGGTAAGGAAGGCAATTGAAAATAAAATATTGCCGGAGGTTGGTATACCTTCTGTCAGCGTGGAAAAACCCAGAGAAAAAAGCCATGGGGATTTTTCATGTAACGTAGCTATGATACTGGCAAAAAAGGCACATATGGCGCCAAGAAAAATTGCAGCTGTCATTTTGGAAAACATACCAACTGACAGCGGATATATAGAAAAAGTGGAAATCGCCGGTCCCGGGTTCATTAATTTCTTCGTCAACGACAAGTGGCTGTACGAGACAGTTGAAATGATTCATACGCTGGGAAGCGATTACGGAAAGCTTGACTATGGCAAAGGTAAAAAAGTAATGGTGGAGTACGTAAGTGCAAATCCAACGGGACCTTTGCACATGGGAAATGCACGTGGGGGAGCTCTGGGCGACTTGATTGCCAATGTTCTTATTAAAGCAGGGTATGATGTAACCAAAGAATTTTATGTTAATGATACAGGCAACCAAATTGAAAAATTCGCACTGTCTTTGGAACTGAGATATCTACAACAAATAAATGGTGAAGATTCGGTGGAATTTCCGGAAGATTGCTATCAGGGAATTGATATAATCAATCATGCTAAAAACTATATTGCCGCGAACCTTGAAGATTTAGCAGAAAAAGATTCAGCTTACAGAAAAAGGGTTATGGTTGAGTATGCTTTGCCCATTAATATAGAGAATATTCGAAAAGGACTAAAAAGATATGGAATTGAGTTCGACAATTGGTTTTCGGAATTATCCCTGCATAAATCGGGCGAATTAGACGAAACCATAGAATTGATAAAGCAAAACGGCAATGCCATTGAAAAAGACGGGGCTCTTTGGTTAATAGGAAAAGCCATGGATAGCGAGAAGGATGAAGTTTTGGTGAAGTCTGACGGATCTAAAACATATTTCGCAGCGGATTTGGCATATCACAGGAATAAATTTCTTAAAAGAAAATTCGACCGTGTAATTAATCTTCTGGGAACCGATCATCATGCGCATGCGCTGCGTATGAAAAACGCAATGCCGGCTATAGGAATAAGCAAAGACAAGCTTGATTTAGTGCTTTTTCAGTTAGTGAGGCTGATGCGGAACGGCGAAACCATTAGGATGTCAAAGAGAACCGGAAAAGCGGTTTCTCTTGATGACCTGCTTGATGAAATCGGAGTTGATGCCGCTCGCTTTTTCTTTAACATGAAAGCCTCGGGCAGCCACTTGGATTTTGACCTTGATTTAGCGGTAAGACAATCAAATGAAAATCCGGTTTTTTATGTGCAGTATGCACATGCGAGAATTTGCAGCATGCTTAGAATTTTAAAACAAGAAGGCATTGATGTAGATGCCGTGGATTATTCCTCCTTGGATATGCTGGTGGAAGAGGAAGAGAAGGAGCTTATGAGGAAACTCGCGGCATACCCTCAGGAAATACTGATAAGCAGCAGAACCCTTGAACCAGGACGGCTTACAAGGTATGTCATGGAGGTTGCGGGAGCATTTCACAGTTTCTATAATGCATGCAGGGTAAAGGGAGTGGAAACAGGGCTTATGAATGCACGTATTGCTCTGGTTCAGGCTACGGTTTCCGTGATTAGAAATGTTTTGGATGTGCTCAGCATAGATGCTCCGGAGAAAATGTAAAAGCTAGAGGTGAAAGAATGAAGAAATTTTTTAAAACAATAATATTTGTAATTCCGTTGGTTCTTGTAATTATGGTTCCCCTGGTTGCTGCAGGCAATGGTTTCGGCGGGGTTTTAAATGCGTATATTCAACTTATTGACGATAAATCCGACACAGTTGTAGATATAATCGCAATAGATAAAAACTTAGTAAAAGGAGCTTTGTCAGGTACTGATAAATATTCGTATTTTCAAGAGATCTCCACCTTTAATTCTCAGGTAGAGGAGTACCGGGACGCTAATTTTGTTGGAATCGGCGTCACAATGACAGATGATGAAAAGGGTGTATATATCACATCGGTTTTTATGAATTCCCCTGCATATAGGGCAGGATTAAAATCCGGCGATATAATAATATCGGTGGATGGGACCAGTATTGCAGGGAAACACTGAGCGAAGTTGCAACGATGGTAAAGGGGCTGGTTAACACAGATGTAAATTTGGAAATATTGCCAAAAGGCAGCGGGAAATCTAAATTTTTAACCCTCACAAGAAGTAAAATCGAAATCAAAACAGTTGCATATACCATATACGGTGATGCTGCATATATCAGAATAACCGGTTTCACAAATAAAACAGGTGAAGAGTTTAGCGAAGCCCTTGATAAAATAAACAGAGCCGGAACAAACAAACTACTGCTTGATTTAAGGGATAACGGAGGGGGAACAATAAGGGGTTGTATAGATACAGCGAGGAAAATCTTATCGAATGAAACTATTGTGAAGCTTGAATTCGGATACAATGGATATCTGGATATCAGGTATACGGCCTCGCAAAATCCCAGGGAATACGAAATAGCCGTTCTGGTTAATGAGGGCACGGCAAGTGCAGCAGAAATATTATCGGCGGCGATTCAGGACAACGGTAAGGGAATGCTTGTCGGTGAAAACACATTTGGGAAAAGCCTGGTACAGTCGTCATACCTTATTTTAACCGATGAGGCGTATGATAAATATTCCCGGATTACCGGTGAAACAAACATGTATGTGATAACAAAAACACTTACCCGAATGAATATTAAGCCTGATGATGACGAATGGCTGGGAGCCCTCAAGCTTACGATAGGCGAATATATGACCCCTAACGGAGAGTCCATTAATAATACGGGAATAAACCCGGATGTGTTTGTTGAGTATGACGGTCCAATAGCTTTTGATGAAATCCAGGAAGGAGAAATATTCGTATATGATAAATATAATATAGGAATGGCTTCCGAACAAATAATAAATGCAAAGGTAATTCTTGGGGAACTCGGGTTCTTTTTCGGAGAAATGACAGGCTACTATGATGAAGAGGTATTTGATTCTGTAATGAAGTTCCAGAAGGAAGAGGGCTTATATCCATACGGGGTTTTGGATTTTACCACTCAGAACGCACTTAACAACAGGCTCAGATTAATTAGGGCAGACAGCGATTTGCAATTTTTTCTTGCATACCGGGAACTGACAAAGGAGGAACAGTAATATGAAAAGAAAATTGCTTCTTAAAACAATTTATGTCCTGTGCGTGTGTCTGTTAATCGGATCCTTCGCATTTTCTTCCTCCACGATAAGTGTAAATGAAGAATATTATAGCGGACTTTATGATTTTATAGATATGATGTACAGAAACGACCTGGGGATAGATATGATAATGGGAGCATCGCTTAACGGGGTTATGGATAAAATGTCTCCTTACTCATGTTTTGAATTAGTCGGAACCGGGGACAATGAATCCTATTCCGGAATAGGTGCAAATCTCGAGAGGGTTAGGAAGGGATTCATAATCGTTTCTGTAAATCCGTCTTCCCCGGCATTTGAAGCAGGCCTGCAGTCCGGTGATGTCATACACCGCGTTGATAAACAGAACGCTTCGTCTATGGGAATTGAGGCATTCAAAGCCTATATGGGAGGAAAAGATTCGGTTCTTATCGAGGTCATCAGTAAAGAAACAGGATACATAAATACCGTTAGAATAAGTACGGAACCGGATTACAGGAATGATGTCGACTACGTGATACTTGATAACGCAGGATATATAAGACTGAACGCTTTTTCAAACGATACAGCTGATATTGTAAAGGGAATTCTTGGTTCTCTCAATTCTCTGGGTATTGACAATCTTATTTTTGATTTGAGGAACTTAGTTTCCATGAATATAAAAGATGCATGCGCAGTTGCTGAGCTTTTATCACCCGGCGGTACCGTGGCCCGCACAAAAGCAGGAACATTCAATACAAAGAAAAAAGATGTTGATTTTAATGTAAGTGTATTGGTTAATGAACTTACGGTTGGAGCCGGCGAAGTAATTGCATCTGCTGTATCTTCTAAAGTTTATGGACAAACCACAGCAGGTGAAGCATATCACATAAAAAGGTACCCGGTATTTACAGAAGAAGCTTACTTAAGGTATTTCAAAGAAACCGGCAGAGAAAAAATAACCGGTATATTAAATTATCTGAATGCCCGTGGAGTTGAAATTCCTGACAAGGATATCTCAGGATATCTAAATCTGGTTGAATCAGGTGTTTTTAATAGTGTGGGCAAATTAATATCCGATAAGTCTCCTATTGAGCCTGATGAGGTGGTTGAAAATACTGCCATCGGTTATATGGAGTACAAACCTGACGGTGATATGATAAAAATAAGAAGAGATTATGCAGTAGGGAGCGTCAATTATGATGTTTATATGGCAAAGAAAATCTTAGCGGTGTTAGGTTACTTCAATGGAGCTATGGATGTAGTTTTCAGAGAAGCTATGACAGAGGCTGTAAATGACTATAAATTGGATGTAGGTTACCCGGCTGACGGTATTTTAGACATGTCTGTCCAGGCTATGCTCAACACTTATTCAATGAAAACAGCAGTGATGAATGATGAATGCGTTATGGCGGCGGTAGATGATTTCAACTGACCGGTGAATTTATCAATAAGCGATGTATAAAATCATGTGTCCCTTTTTTATGAAGGGACTGGTGCATGACTTAGATTGCAGGCATGCAATAACAGTCTTTAACACAAAAACCGAGAAGTCTTCCTCCTCCAAGCTTCCTTACTCACGATAGTGAGAGCGAAGGTGGGGGATGAATCGGTGAATATTTTCATGAAAACAAAATATGTGTTTTGGTCATAGTACTGATAATGATGTGGGATATGGACAACAATAATCAT
>JAUVJE010000090.1 GCA_030592355.1 Clostridia bacterium | reverse complement strand
CCTTTGAATTTCTGTCTTGGGATAAGCAGCTGTTATTGCCTCATTGAATCCCGTAAGACCGTCCACACTGGCTATCAGGATGTCTTCCACACCACGGTTCTTCAAGCCATTAAGAATGCCAAGCCAGAACTTTGAACTCTTGTTTTCGATTCCCTCGTTTACGGTTTTTTGATACTTCTCAATGATAACAGGGTCGTACTCTCCATCCCTGTCTCTCGGCACTTTGAGCGGGGCGTCACCGTATGTGGTATGAAGTCTTTTTTTTTACCGTAGCCATTCCTGGAGTTTGTGGTATCTTTGTTTTCTATGTCGTACTTGTCATAACCCAGATGGTCATACATTTCTCCCCGCAGTACTCCTCCGACCATTTAAGCAATGATATCTTTCACAAGATTATTCAAATCCTCGCCGTTTTTGATTTGGGAAACAGTCGCTGGTTCTTTGACTAATTCCACCTGTCTTTGACGGTAAATTTTTCTCCATCGCTATTTATAAGCTTTGAATTAAGTCTGAAAGAATTATCAAGATGCATAAGGTTAATATCAAAGCTAAAAATATTTTGCAATGATTGTCCAATATCAGCTGCACCTTCGTGATTCACCACCGCAGCGTCTTTGGATATCAACTTCTTAGCCCCTGCATAACACCATGCTGTTATTGTGTCTTCCTAAAAACTATCGAATCTCGGCAACCTGTCGGGTTCTTTATGATGAATAGATAATTTTACCCGTTCTCTTGAATTTATTATCAGTCCTGTCCGTAGTATGCATTATCTCCGTGTTTTCTAAAATAGTGCTTATCCCTTAATACTTGATTGATGGCCCGGGGATCCTGATTAAGGAGGGATGTTCTGTAAGCTGCTTCTGCCACAAATTCCATGACACGTGCATTTGTCACAGCTTCTTCGGCACTTTTCCCCCAGGTAAAAGGTCCATGGGCCGCAACCAGTATTCCCGGGATTTGATTTGGATTCCCGGCCTTAAAAGTTTCAACTATAATCTCTCCCGTGTTTTTTTCATATTCACCCTGGATTTCTTCGTCCGTATATGGCCTGCTGCACGGAATCTCGCCTCTGAAATGATCTGCATGGGTGGTACCAAGCACCGGTATGCCCATTTTCGCCTGGGCAAAACTTGTTGCCCATAGTGAATGAGTATGGCAAACCCCACCTATATCGGGAAAATTCTTATATAGCACCAGATGTGTTGCTGTGTCGCTTGACGGCCTTAGTTCACCATCTATTATGTTTCCATCAAGATCCATAACAACCATATGCTCTACTTTTAGTTCACTATACGGAACTCCACTGGGCTTGATTACTACAATTCCCTCATTCCTGTCGATACCGCTTGCATTACCCCAGGTAAAAGAAACAAGTCCTGACCTTTCAAGACTCTTGTTAGCCTCAAGCACCTCATTTTTCAAAGTATAAAGAATTGGCATTTTTATCCTCCGGTTATTGTTTTTTTATCTCTTTTAAACGTTTCATGACGTCATTGGTTCCACGGCCGAAATAATCATGAAGAATTGCATACTCTTCATAAAGCTTATTGTATAATTCAGAATTTTCACTTACAGGGGCATAAGTTCTGTTCTTTACCCCTCCCATTTCAGCTGCAGCTTCAAAAATTGTATCATACCCGCCTTTGGAAGCACCTGCAGCCACAGCTCCGAACATAGCTGAGCCAAGCGCCGGCGATTGGTCGCTCTTGGCTATTTTTATCTCCATACCGGTGACATCAGCATATATCTGCATCATCATCGGATCCTTTTCAGCGATTCCTCCTGCTGCATACAGAGAATCAATCGCGACTCCGCTGTTTCTGAATGTTTCAATTATCATTCTTGTGCCGTATGCAGTCGCCTCAATTAACGCCCTGTAAATTTCTTCAGGCTTTGTCAAAAGCGTCATGCCTATAATAATACCTGTTAAATCTGCATCCACTAAAATTGACCTGTTGCCGTTCCACCAGTCCAGTGCCACGAGGCCGCTTTGTCCGGGGCGGAGAATGGATGCTTTGTTTCTAAGAAGTTCATGTATTGAAATGTTTTGCGATTTAGCATCATTTATATAGGAAGCAGGAACACAGTTCTCCACGAACCACTTAAAATGGTCGCCTACGCAGGACTGTCCCGCTTCATATCCAAGATAGCCCGGCATTATACCGTCTTCGACCACTCCGCACATTCCGGATACTATCTTTTCATCTTCGCCTAAAACCATATGACATGTGGATGTTCCCATAATCATAAGCATTTGTCCTGCTCTGGTTATTCCCACTGCAGGCATTGAAACATGCGCGTCAACGTTGGCTACAGCTACGGCTGTACCCTCCGGAAGCCCTGTCAATCCCGCGGCTTCGGCAGTTAATTCCCCTGCTTTGGTTCCAAGCGAATATATATCTTTTGACAGTTTATCCTCAACAATATTTTCAAGTTCAGGCGCAAGAGCCTTAAAAAAATCTTTTGACGGATACCCCTTCTTCTTATGCCATGTAGCCTTATATCCGGCTGTGCAGCTGTTGCGTCTTTCATTTCCGGTAAGCTGCATAACCACCCAATCCGCAGATTCCATAAACCGGTCTGCGGCATCAAATACACTTTTATCTTCTTCAAGGGTCTGCATAATTTTCGGCATCATCCACTCAGAGCTGATTTTCCCGCCATATCTTCTCAAAAAGTCTTCGCCCCTGCTTTTCGCTATTTCATTTAACCGATTAGCTTGTTTCTGGGCGGCATGATGTTTCCAAAGCTTTATGTATGCATGGGGATTACTTTTAAATTCATCTTTGAAACAAAGCGGTGTGCCTTCACTGTCAACGGCAATTAACGTACATGCAGTAAAATCTATTCCCACTCCAATGATATCCAAGGGGCTGACACCGGATTTTTTCAACACTTCGGGAACCGCTGTTTCCAATACTTCGATATAGTCGGCAGGATGCTCTAATGCCCAGTCGTGACCAAGTTTTGTTATTCCATCAGGCAGGTATTCATCCATAACCCCATGAGTATAGTCTTTAACTGATTGAGCCAGAATATTTCCTGTGCCTATTTCAACAACAACGGCTCTGCCTGACTGCGTTCCATAGTCAATTCCGATACTGTACTTCATAAATCAAATCTCTCTTTCAAGCAAATCGGTCTTAATAACTTTTCCATCCGCAATTCTGTAAGTGGCAATTTCCACAGGTCCCATCTCAATATCCATAGAAAATGCAAGAACCTTGCTCGTAACCGTTGCCTTGCTCTTTTTTTGGTATCCATTAAACAGTCTCAGTATATAGCCGTTTCCATCTTCTGCTTTCTTGAATGTCTGAAGGGAAATTTTCTTTCCTGATATTTCCAGGAGTTTTTTAGGTTTTTTACCTTCACCTGATGGATATGCGGTCAATACCATGGGTTTTTCGTTAAATTCAATACCTTTTCTGTCGACAGTTTTCATTATTGATTTCTTATCTCCGAATATGATTTTAAAAGAATATCTTCTCTCTCCCTGGTCAATCCGCGGCGTATACCTGTCTTCAATTAATATGGGTTTATCGCCAAGAGGATGTCCGGAATACGCAGGAGACCTAAGCAATGTAAGCCTGACTGCATTATCTTTACAGCTGCTGCCATAGATGCAATTATTTATTATTCCAAAAGCTTTTTCACTTTCTTCATCAAAGGCGGCAACCCATTTCTGAGATACTGCTTCTCCTCCGTCAGTTCTGAGTTTCTCAATACCTGAGACGATATTGCCGAGATACCCGGTTCTGCGAAAAGCCGCCGGGACTTCAAGTTTGAGCATCTTGTCTGTCTCACCCCAATATACCCTAGCTTTAACTTCCAATTCCGCACCTTTTTTAGGGATAATATAACTGATGCAAAGAGCTGAATTATCATATTTGAAATATGATTCTACAATTGTTCTTACCGCTCCGTCTTCCGTAACATGAACCGGTTCAAATTCTTCTGCCGTAATATTTGCAAATTTACGTGCTTCTGCAGAAGTCATGATTCTGAAACTGCCTTCCTCATTTTCAAATCTGTCTACCTTCATCCCCCATGCATCGGCATTGTCCTTTATAACCACCGGTCTGAATGCATTTTTATCGAAGTATTTGGTTTCCCCTATTTTCATAGTATCAATAAGACCTGTTTCTCTGCTTATTTTCACCCTCATCTCATCCGTCTTTATATCGATAAATTCTTTATTTTCATATGACATCATCCCGGGTTTTTCATCTAACTCTTCAAGCGTCAGATCAAATCTATTCATTGAAGAAGGTTTGAGTCTGCCTTTGAAGACAACTCTCTTTCGCCAGTCAAAGGCTGAAAGACCACTGAATTCTCTCTCGTCCTGGCAAGCAATTTCAACGTCGCCGTATACAATATGAGGAACCGAAAATTTTTCTTTAGTATTGTTGAATTCATTCATATATTCGCATTCAAAATTTCCGTTTACCGTCCATGGATGAGGGTTGTACACAAAAATAGGCAGTGTTCTGTCAGGTGCTTTTTTCTGTCCTTTCATCAGCATGAAAAATGATTTCGCTTTTAATCTTGAGATAATTTCCAAACCGTGATCCATTGTTCGAAGGGCATCCTCCTCGGCTAACTGTATGCTTGACCCGGGAAGTATGTCGTGAAATTCACAGAACAGCAGATCTTTGAGTGCTTCCTTTACCGCCACTGCATCATATTTCATAAGACCGGCAGCACTTGCCGCCGACATCATTTTTTCAGCCGAGTACAACTCATTCTCAAGTTCTCTGTGTTTCTGTTTTATTCTTATTTGCGAAGTATAGCATCCAACCGCAAACGGATTTATTGACTCATTAAACCTTCCAGGCTCTAAACCGCTTTCACGGAGTTCATTAAAATAGTCTTCGGGTGTGGAGTGCAGAATTTCGTAGTCTTTCCTCTCTTCCCTCAGTTGCTGTATGGCTTCAAGATCTTCCTTTGAAGGACCTCCTCCATGATTTCCGATTCCCCAAAGTATCATAGCAGGCGTTTGTTCCGGTTTCTTCTCCATGAAATCTCTTATCTTATCAACGGATTTGCCTTTTTGCGAAAGATAGAATCTAAAAGCCCTGTGGGCTATTACTTCAGTCCCGTCGAAGCCTTCCCATATAAAATCCTCACCGGGTAAATCCTTAAGGGATATGTCGGGACGGCAAAAAATATATGAATCATAACCCGACTTGGCCATAATTTGCACAAGCCCCCGGCTATGTCCGAAAGAGTCAAAATTTATAGCTGTTTTAGGTTCAATTCTGAATTTTTCCATAAAGTATCTCTTCCCATATAGTATTTGCCTCGTGATGGACTCGCCTGACGGCATATTGCAGTCCGGTTGGACATACCATCCACCCATAATGTGCCACTTACCGGTTTTAACAAGCCCCTGTATCCTCTTGAAAAGAGAAGGATCATATTCTTCTATCCATTCATATAGCAATGCTTCGTTGTGGTTAAAAATGAAGCCGTCGTAGTTCTCACAAAACTCAGCGGCAATTCTGAATGTGGAAAGCGCTTCTCCCAAACCCTCTTCCCACCGCCAAAGCCAAACCGGATCAAGATGTGCATTGCAAATTAAATGTAATTTTTTCATAAATTCCCCCATAAATAAAGCTTTTGGTTACAATGAAACCATCGCTGAAATTATATCACAATATCAGTTGGCTAAACATGAGTTTATCAGTTGGAATATATACTGTTTTTTATATAAATCATCCCAATGATACCCATGCATATTGATACGCATTACACCGGGAATGATTTATTACTCGTATTTATACGGAACTTTTTTTGAAAAACTGCCGTTTAAAAAGTGTTGGTGAGTTTTGCCATAAATTTTTTACACACAGTGAAATTGTGATATTATATGTATTATATATTAACCAAGGAGAAAACACATGAATACAATTTTAGAATTATTACAGACTATTGATATCACTGGAAAAGTTATTGTAGGTATCATAGTAGGTTTATTTTCGATTGCACTGATCGTGGATATTTTAATAAAAATAAAATACCGTTCAATCGCAAAGCATTTAGAGAGTAGACAACAGCGCAGATCGGGTGTTTTTAAAAACGAACTCCTGAATAGGATTGTACAGGACTACAAGGCAGCGTCCAGCAGCCCTTACAGTGATGTCAATACCCAGGCAATCATAGAAAAAACATTTATGGATGAATTAAAGCTTAACCTCATGGGTGAAACCCTTGTTAATCGAAGCATCAGCATACTGATTGTTCTTGGACTGTTAGGAACCTTTATCGGATTGACTATTTCGGTAAGTGAACTTGTAGGCGTTCTGCTTCCCAGCTCCGGCTCAGCATCTAGCCTCGACTGGACGCTGGTGCTTGAAAAACTCGCCGGTGCGGCAAAAGGCATGGGAGCCGCCTTTATAACAAGTTTGGCAGGAATCGCCTTTTCTATTATTCTCACCTTGATTTTTATAGTGCTTGATTGCGAAGATGAGAAAAATAAACTGATGGTAAACATTGAAGAATATCTCGATAATGTAATTTCAGTGGCCATCGCAAAAGACAAAGAAACAGAATATACTATCCTCAACCGCATACTCAGGGATACATTCATAGATTTTGGCAATAAAATTGAAACATCTCTTAAGGACACGGTAAATGAATTCGGCAACAAACTCACGAATGTGGTCATGGACGTCTCCCTTTCATCACAGACGCTTGACAATACCATAGACAGATTTGATTCATGCCTGGCCGGTTTTGCCGGCAGTATAAAGGATTTCTCTGATTTTAATACAAATCTTAGAAACAACGTGGAAATGATGGATGTAAGCTTTATTAAAATGGCTGAATCCATGTCTTCATCTGCAAATCTCATTAAGAATAATTACGACGCCATTGAGAAGTTTTCAGCAGATGTTAAATCCGCTGCTACAGAAATGTCGTCATTTAACCAAAAAGTCGTTGATGACATGCAATCTTTGGTAGAGCAGGTTGATAAATCTGTTTACGCTGTAAACAAACTTTCTTCAGTCATGAAGGAAAGCGCCGAGACAAATTCAAAAACCATAGAAAGTGTTCAGGATGCTTTTATTACTTCCTTCGCAGATGTTAATATGGAAATAACGATCATGGCTCAAAAAACCGGAGAATTGTTCTCAAAAATCATGATGGACAGTACCATTGAAATATCAGGAAAACTGGAAAAGAGTATGAATGACACCATGCAAAGCATAGATAAAATTGTCAAACAATTCGACGGCAACCAAAAAATACTCGCCGAAACCATAGCCGCCCTGCCGGAACAGACCATGGCATATAACAAATCTACGACAGGGCAGATAAACCGGAAGCTTGACGCAATCAAGGACGAAATAACTAAATAACCATAGAGGTGAAGCAATTGAAGAGTAAAAGCAGACGATATTATACAAAACGCGATCCGGAAAATTTCTGGCCGGCTTTTGCGGATGTCATGTCCACAATCGCTTTGGTTATGTTATTCCTGGTCATGATAGTATTTGTAAGGAACATCATAATATCCATTGACCTGGATGACGAGAAAAACAAACTTAATGCCACCCAAACAAAATTGGAAAATCAAGAGGCAATTCTTATCCAAACTCAGAATGAGTTGGAAAACCGGGAGGAACTGCTGATTCTCCTTGAAGAAAATATTGACAGCCTGAATGAACAATATTCAAAGGCCGAGAAAGAACTTGGCGACAAACAGCAGATTATACTTATTTTAGCAGACCAGCAGCAGGAATTAAGCGGCATAATTGCTGTAAATACCAAAGAATTGAATGATCTCAGAATCAAGCTTCAAAGCATAGCCGTTCTTAGAGCCGATATATTTGAAAAAGTGCAGACATCAATTGAAGCCACTTTGGGGGAATTCAATGAAGCCGGGGAAAAACTTGTTGTTATAGGCGACAATGCCAATCTATATATTACGGAAAGCCTTGTCTTTGATTTTGCATCAGCAGATGTAAAGCAAGAAGGAAAGTCCCTTTTAAGGGAACTTGCGATAGCTTTTGAAACAATTCTCGACGACCCGGAAGTGCGCAGTGTAATAGATTCAATCTCTGTAGAGGGGCATACTGATGACGTTGGTTCAACGGATGCCAACCGTGTCTTATCCACAGAACGGTCAACCAATGTTCTCAATTATATCATGGCCTCCAATCCGTCCCTCGAAGAAAAATACGGAAGCTACTTTGCCGCCGCAGGTTTTTCAGAGCTGCGGCCCATAGGGGATAACGAAACCTCCGAAGGCAGCGCAAAAAACAGACGAATTGAGTTCTCAATTAAAATCAAGGACGATAATGTCCAGAAAATTATAGACGACTATCTTGAAAACGCCCCGGCTGCAGGCGGTTCATAAAAGAAAAAGGAGGATAGGTATGACTGACCAGAGCAATAATGAAATGCTTGGCTACTACGCATATTCATATCTGGCTCTCAGTGAGAAAAATTACAGAAGCGCTATAAACGGATTCAATTACACTGTCAGGAAAAACATTGAGGTGGAGAAATCCGCCATTGGACTTATATGTGCATATGCCTGTATGGGTAATTATAGAAAAGCGCTTAAGACTTATAGTTCATTCAAAGAGACCATCATTTTAAATACACAGCTCAGGCACCGGCTTGTTAAAGACCTTTCATACTTCCTGTGCAGGGATACCTCCACCCTGAAACTTAAAAAGCAAAACTACTTTGCATCGATTTTCCTTAATCGCATAATGGCAAAAACCCATGAGACATATATTGAAGATTCTTCAAATATTCCTGCTATAATATTTATGTCTTTCTGGCACATTTTCACAGGCCGTGTATTTGGCGATATGAAAAACATAACTGATATCTGTCTCTACTTTCGAACCCTTGACGATACCTTCAGGTGGAAACTCCTTAACAGGGTTGCCATCGAGGATAAAGAACTTTTAGATGATGATACCCTTGCCGGAATGTTCAGTGGAATACCGGAAGAGATAAGTTCCAACGAGTATATCAATACACTGATTCTATCCAAGCTTTATAAAAACGAATTGGAAAACGCCCGTGACAGCATTGAAATATACAGGAACAAAGGTTATTTATTCACCAATGACGTCATGTGGAATTTTATACGATTATCTGTTGAAGAAGATGAAATCGACGACCTGACGGTCAATTTTGCAAAACATCTGATTTCTGAAGGCTGGGCGGATTCAGTAATCGCCGAGGTTGTACGCTATGGGTATGCAAACCGTTCCCGCTATAGTGTGAAAAAAGAAATGAACAGGCTGGCTTACCTAAACCTTTAATCAATAATAACAATTAATCGAGTAGGGGGAAATTTCTTCCCCCTCTCACACCACCTGGCATGCCGTTCGGCACCAGGCGGTTCAATTCAAATAGTAATCCAAACAACTAACAAGTCCTCGCT
>JAUVJE010000212.1 GCA_030592355.1 Clostridia bacterium | reverse complement strand
CAACTTGATTACGACTTTCAACGGAATTCTTGATACAAAAATCAAACTGGGGGATACGCTTGTTGTATCAGGGCTGGGAGTCCTGGGACAGCTGTGCATCCAGATGGCAAAGATGTCGGGCGCATTCAAAGTTTATGGAGTAGATGTTTTAAATAAAAGGCTGGATACTGCAATGGAGAACGGAGCTGACGGAGTTTTCAATCCACTTGACGGAAAAGATATAGCGAAGGAAATCAGAAGCTTGACGGGGAACAGGGGCGCTGATGCCGTAATTGAGGTTTCGGGTAGTCAGAAAGCCCTGAATGAAGCCATAAGAATTGCAGCTCCTGATACTGTGATAACAGCCCTTGGCTGGTATCAGGGCGGGTGCGGCGATATGGACCTTTCGGAAGAGTTCCATCATAACAGGGTATCGATAAAATGTTCTCAGATGGGCTCTATTAATTCTGAGATCAGACATATGTGGAATTATAAGAGGCGTGAGAAGACTTGCCTTGAATTGCTTGGGAAATTAGAACTCGGCAATCTTATCACCCATCGAATTTCATATGATAAAATCTCGTCAGCTTATGAAATGATTGATAAAAATCCGTCGGATATTATCCAGGTGGTGCTGACATACTAATATTTTCCGCAGGAGGAAAAAGCATGAAATTTTCAATATGTCTGGACGCGGTTTTCAACGGACATGATTTCATTAACAGCATGAAAGAAATTAAAGCGCTTGGAATAAATGATTTTGAATTCTGGAGCTGGTGGGACAAGGATTTGGATGCAATTGCAAAGACCAGGGAAATACTGGACATGAACATAACCGGATTTTGCACCAGGTTCGTCAGTCTTGTTGAGCCCTCCGTCCGGCATGAATATATTGAAGGTCTTAAAGAGTCCGTTGAAGCAGCAAAAAAACTCAGCTGCAGCACATTGATCAGTCAGGTCGGAAATAAAATTCCGGGCATCTCCAGGGGAAAGCAACACGCCGGTCTGGTGGAAGGGCTCAAGAGGAGTTCGTCAATTCTTGAAAAAGCCGGGGTAACACTTGTATTCGAACCCCTTAACACCATCTATGATCATAAAGGTTATTATCTTGAAAAGTCGGATGAAGCATTCGATATTGTTGATGAAGTTGACAGTCCTTATATCAAGGTTTTGTTTGATATATACCATCAGCAGATAACGGAAGGCAACCTTATCAATAACATAATATCCAATATAGAAAAAATCGGCCATTTCCATGCCGCCGGACATCCCGGAAGACATGAGCTGTACAACGGTGAAATTAATTATCTCCGAATAATTGAAGCGATTGATAAAACAAACTTTAACGGATATATGGGGCTTGAATATTTCCCGCATGATGATGCTGGCAAAGGTTTAATAAAAACCATTGAAGAAATCCTAAATGTATAATTGGCTGTCTGTCAGAAAAGGAGCGTAATATTTCCTTTATAAACACACAGGTATATGTGGAAATTGCTAATTGAGACTTTATTTTTTGGGATTTTATACTGCCATTGACAATCGGGGACATTTGAATTAGGCTATATCCATAAGGACTATATGCAATAAGTATATAGTTAAACTATATTTGCGACACAGGTGTAAATGTGACTGAAAAAAACTCTTTATTATGTAATGGCAAACATCATGAAATGGAAAGATTCATAGAAACATGCTTACTTTTGCTTCTATACAAAGAAACCGGATACGGCTATGCACTGATGGAACAGCTTAACTATTTCGACTTTTCGGAAGGCCGGTTAAACATAAGCACTCTTTATAGGAGATTGAGAAAGATGGAGAAAGAAGAATTGGTGGTTTCGGCATGGGAAGAGAGTTCCAAAGGACCAAAAAAGAGAATATACAGCATTACAGACAAGGGAAAAGAAAAACTGGCAAAATGGATTCAGATTCTAAAAAGCAGAAAATCGAAAATTGTAAAATTAATTGATAAATACGATGAAACGGTTAAGACATCACATTAATTCATAGAGAAATAGAATCTGACTTAAAGCGAAAGGATTGAACTATGGAAATTTATAATCTATTGAATATGGAAACTGAGAGCTTAGAAAAGAAAACTACTAATGTATTTTTTCAAAACGATTTATTTAAAACCAGAGTGATTAATTTGCAGCCCGGACAAAAAATACCGGATTGCCATATGGATTGTTTTGTGATGTTTTATGTAGTTGAAGGGGAAGTACTATTGAGAAAAAATGAAGAATCTGCAACACTTAAGGAAAATCATGTATTTATTACCGGGCCGGCAGTACTGTCAATGGAAACTACCGATGGCGCTAAGCTCATGGGTGTGCAGGTTAATATAAGGAAATAGGAAGGTGATTAAATGACAACAATCATTGTGATTTACGGCTTATTGGCGGTATGCTTGGTAGCTTCGCTTATCAAAAGCAGGCAAAAAACCAAGAAGGCTTTTCTTGTAGCGGGAAAAGCGCTGCTGAAGATGGGTCCGAGTCTTTTGGCAATAATCGGTATTGTCGGATTGACATTGGGAATTTTAACCCCTGAAACAATAGAAAAACTTGTGGGTGCAGAGGCAGGATTCATAGCAACCGTAGTAGCTGCGGTAATCGGAGCCATTACCCTGATACCGTCCCTTATAGCTTTTCCGTTGGCGGGTTCTTTGATGCGGTCCGGGGCAACGGTTATGACCATGTCTGTTTTTATTACAACATTGGTTATGGTTGGAGTAGTTACAGCCCCGATGGAAATTAAGGCTCTGGGTAAGAAATTCACGTTGCTGCGCAACGGGTTGGGTCTTGTTGCCGCCTTTGCCATTGCAGGGATTATGGGGGTACTGTTATGATCAAAACACTTAAAAAGTTTGCAATTATAATTATACTTTCATTGGTTTTTATTGCTATGGCCATATGGCTGCCTGATATTGCAAAGCGCTCATCCATTGTTGCATGGGACTATTTCAAAGAAATGATTATTATCATGCCTCCTGTTTTTATCCTGATGGGTTTAATGGAAGCTTGGGTACCGAAAGATAAAATTCAAAAATGGTTGGGAAACAGATCCGGAATTAAGGGAATGGCTATTTCTTTTGCACTCGGAACTCTTCCGACAGGTCCTTTGTATGTTGCGTTTCCCATGGCAAGTTCTTTGTTGAAAAGCGGTGCACGTGTGAGCAATATGATTATTTTCCTTGGTTCATGGGCAGCACTTAAAATCCCGCAGCTTATAGTTGAAATTAAGTTTTTAGGAATAGAGTTCACTTCGCTGCGATTTATTTTAACGATAATTGCGCTTGTTTTAGTTGGAAAGCTGATGGAATTCCTGCTCAGGCGAAAACCTGATAAAGAGTATGTGTTGCCGGGAGAAGGCAACTGATAACTGGCAATTGTGCTTAAGGGCCTTTAACTGGCATTAGTGATGATATAATTAATGTCAGGATTATTGACGGATGGATTATATATGGGCGAACTTGTAAGAATTAATAAATATATCAGCGATACCGGTTTTTGTTCCCGCAGAGAAGCAGACAGGCTGGTTGCGGGCGGCCAGGTTACGATTAACGGGAAAAGAGCGGAAATCGGTGCAAAAGT
>JAUVJE010000134.1 GCA_030592355.1 Clostridia bacterium | reverse complement strand
CATTCACGCCTTTGATTTCATCAACCAAGCCGCCGTTTTGATAATGAAGTATGCTTCCCGGGTAATCAAAGCAGTCCCAAATCGGCATTTTTAAAAAATATGTATTGCATCCTGTTATTATCATCGCTCTTTCTGCAGTTAATCCTGAGTTCGGATGGAAGTTAACAGAGACAGTTGTCCCTGACTTAGTTTTTCCACTAACAAATATATTGCCGACAGGAGTATCATCCAACGGCTGATATGTTATTTTGATATCAGAATAAAGACTGCCTGTCATCATTTTAACCGTATCAATACCGTGGATTGCGGTGGTTGAAAAATCAGAATCTTTCCTTCCGTTTCTGAAAAAATCATATCTGACATGCTCTGCTGTACTGCCTGTAAGTTTTTGCATAAACTGCTTAACAATGGGCATATAACGCCTGTTGAAGGCAGCTGCTGCTCTGACTCCGGATTGCTTGACTGCTTTAATAATACCGGTGCATTCTTCAACCGTCATTCCCGGTGGTTTTTCAGTAAGCAGATTATATCCCATTGAAACTATTTCGACAGCCATATCCGCTGTAAATTTGACCGGAACCACAAGGCTAACCGCATCAGGCTTGATTTCTTCAAGCATTACTTTCCACTCGGTATACGAAGCCTTAAATCCATACGCTCTTTTAAAATCTTCGGCCTTATTAATATCAAGGTCACAGCATCCCGCAAGAACTGTCCCGGCATATTCCCCGGCATATTTTTTTAACGCAGGCCCGTGTCCTCTTATGGAGATCCCGCCGCATCCTATATGGCATATCTTAAAAATTTTCATCAATCGACTCTTTCATCACATTGTATATATTATTGCCCTGAATCATAATAAGCTTTTCATCATCTTCAATTATTCTGCCGGTTCTCATTGAGTCCATCGAAATTGTCTTCAATTTCCCGGATTCCGACAACCTGTACATGGTGCCGTCCAATTCCATTACAAGCAATCCTGCCGGTGTTTTTGTGATATATCTGACGCCCCCGTTTAATGAAGTAATCCATTTTCTGTTGCCCTGCATATCATATGCCGATAAAAACCCAAGGGATGTTCCTGAGTATATAATACCGTTGTCTTCATATAACGCAGATACAGCCCCTGCCAGCCTATATGAGAAAATAGTTTTAAAACAACCTTCCTTTTTTTCTCCTGTGTACTTCTTCAGTACAAAATTTTCATTCCTGTTCACCCCTTGGAGAATATATCTTTCACCATGTTTTTCAAATACAATAATTGAAGATGTGAAACTTGTCCATCCTGCTCCCACGAAATCATTGGCTCTGTATTTAAGATTTCCTTTCATATCTATTATTTCGATTTGAGAATATGCGCTGAGAGAGCCACCGGATATAATAATTTCTTTATTACCATCGCCGTCAATATCCAAAATATCGAATTTAGACGGAACAGCCGCTCTGTAATAGTAAGCCCATTTTTCATTTCCCTCAGAATCCCAGCATCGAAGATGGTTGTCGCCGCAACCTGCAAAAACCAATCCGCAGCACGACTTAACCGATACAACCCTAGGCGTCTCAAACTCCCACCAATAATACATTGTTGGAATCCGGTTAAACTTTCTTTTCCAGATATTGATGCCATTTCTGTATGCGGTTATTGTGTTATGCCCTACCCCGGCATATAAAAAACCAGCGTCCATGCAGACTGCGTTTATAGGATCATCTTCTTTTACACTCCACATTATATCACCGGCTGTGTCAAATACAGTTATTTCACCGGCTACATTCCCCACTATATAGCCATTCTCGTTTTTCCCCAGCGCTGTAAAATTGCTACCTCCTTCATATGCCAGATCAGCAAAAAAATCAAAAGCAGGCTCTTCTTCATTGTAGACCGTTTCTCTTTCATTATGTTTCTTATAAAAAGAAAGCACCTTTGTGATATCATCCTTTTCTATCAGGATTCCTTCGTCTGTTTCTTTTACCATTACCGGTCTTTCATCATCCTTGCCTGCACTCATGAAATGAGTGAATACTATAGAATCCCCTTCAGCCAATCTAATGTTTCTCTTGGCCTTATATTCAGTTACTTCAAATTTGTTTGCTTTATATCGCTTAATGAATAGTTTTTTATTGTCCATTCCGTCAAAATCAAGTTGTTCCATTCCAGGCGGTGTTCTGAATAAATGCGAATAGTTGTGCCTTGTAAAAGTTATATCGGTGTCTTCGTCATTCAGTCCCGTCAGTATGAATGCTATGGTGCCGTTGTCGTCACTTTTTCTCATGCATAAATATCCATCTTCCTTAGGCATTACGGATCCCGGGGTTCTAAAATGGGCTTCTATAGAAAAATCCCCGTTTTCTACGGCTTCCACCGTATCCCGAACGGCAGCTCCTATACCTGGCACAAAATATATTTCTCTGGTCCAATCCGCACCATTATTATTCTTTGAAAGCAGCCGCACATATGAAATTCCGTCATTATATTCTTTTGCCTCTTCAAGAATGGGAAACGCAGGTATATCCTTTCTGATTCCGTCTTTACAAATGGTAATCAAGTTATGGTTTTCCGGCTCTACATATGTCAGTCTGTCCTCAGATACAAGAAACGGTATTCCAAAAGCAGAATATTCCAATATGGCGCCTGCATCTGAATATGAGTGCCCTCCGCCTCCCAGTCCGTCTATTAGCATAAAATCGTCATTTTCGCTCCAACCGGCCCTAAAACTGATTTTATCAAAACATTTTTCTATCGGAGCCTGCGGCGCTGTATCCGATATTGTTTTTGAATAGTTTTCATCTTCTAAATCCCATGTATTATAAATTAATTTATCTATTGGTACTATGGTGGTTCCCGCATTAGGCATTACAGGTTCAATCCCTATGTCAAATTGTCTGAACATTGCAGACATCTCTCCGCAATTTGCATATTCGAAAGGAAGTATATCATTTGCGTACTTATACCTTCCGTCTTTATAGTATGCCGCTGCAATTCTAAGGCTGAAGCCCGGATGCTGTCGGCTCATGTTTGTATCCCCGGCCGCTGTAAGATATCCCATATTATTGATGACCGACATCGCACATTCTGCCGCTCTTTTTGCACCACCTTTAACAAAATACTTTTTATCTGGGTCTGCAAGACCGTAATGGAGCAGCACCGGCTGTGACAACCACCATCCGTGGCACAGTCCGTCACACTGCGGTTTCCAACTTCCGTTAAAATACGGGGCGTAAACATTGTCCGCTAATTCTTCGAATTTTTCTGTATCCGCAACTTCGGGATGATATGTTTTCAAATATCCGGAAAACATTTTTATACCCAGCGCCGGAATGGTTCCGTGGTTATTGCGTGCAAGGTAAGGCGACTGGTACTGATGCTTGTCAATGGAACCTATTCCTTCTTCAGAACGAACCCATTCAAGGAAAAACGAAGGGTACTCTTCGGAAAGCTTTCCGTCAATCATACCCGTTACCTCAAGCAGCCTCCAGACAGTATACCTGTTATAAAGCATCAGATGTTGTTTCGGTGCTTCCAATATATATTCCATTGCCTCTTTATAATCGGCAAGAACTTCCTCATTGCCCGTCAGATATGCCATATATCCTTTATTTTCCGGTCTTATTGAATAGAAATATGTATCGGTTTTTTCATCAAGCACATCTTTGGCTATATGAATGGCATATTCATCGGGAATGTGGAGCCTTGACGGTTTGATAATTTTCAAATGAGGAATACTGTCACTAAGCTCTTTTAAAATTATCCCAAGAGCAAAATCAAGCCCGGCTTCATCCGAATATCCAATATGTATAATATTGAAACCTGTTCCGAAAGGATCAATCAATGTCCTGATTTCATATCCGTCCGGTCCCGGATACCATTTATCAGTCGCACTTAGAAATTGGTAGTACATATACTTAACACAATTACTGTTAGCGAGATTTCCTGCAAGAATTACAGGCCCGTTTGCTTTTGTAATTGCATTTTTTTCGGGATTATTTAGTGTTTCAAAAGAACCTGCAAATTCATCCAGCTTTTTAGAAAGCGGCGTAAACCGGCTCTGTTCCATATCGTCCGGCAAAATTAATTTTACGGCTTCTCCGTGTAGTTTGGTTGTTTTTTCCAATTCTCTGCTTTTTAATAACATATTCACCTCATACTTTTACTTTTATAAGATTTTACCGCTTAAATACGCAGTTATATCATTATTGCCAACTCCACAGGACAATGATCGCTGCCCATTACATTCCTGTGAATATCCGCATCTTCCATATGTCTGCCCAACCTGTCTGAAACTATAAAATAGTCTATGCGCCATCCCGTATTTCTGGCACGGGCATTGCCCATATAGGACCACCACGAATATGTGTCCGCTTTATCCGGATAAAAGTATCTGAAAGAGTCAGTGAAACCCGAATCCAGGAGAACCGTCATCTTCCCCCGCTCCTCATCTGTAAAACCAGCGCTTTTCCTGTTTGATTTAGCGTTTTTAATATCAATTTCTTTATGGGCTACATTCAAATCGCCACACAATACCACTGCTTTTTTTAGATCCAGCTCCTTTAGATATGCCCTTAGGTCATCCTCCCAAACCTGTCTGTAATCAAGCCTTTCAAGTTCTCTTTTAGAGTTCGGAGTATAGACGTTGACCAAATAAAATTCCCCGTATTCAAGGGTGAGGACCCGACCTTCTTGGTCATGTTCTTCTTTGCCTAGGCCATATGCGACGGATACCGGTTTTACTTTTGTAAACACCGCTGTTCCCGAATAGCCTTTCTTTTCGGCATAATTCCAATATCCGTAATAACCAATGGGATTAAAATCAATCTGCCCTTCCTGTAATTTAGTCTCCTGAACACAGAAGATATCCGCATCTTCAACTTCAAAATATTCTGCAAATCCTTTTTTCACACATGCCCTCAAGCCGTTAACATTCCATGATATAAATTTCACACATTGCCTCGCTTTAGTTTTCTTACCTGTTTTTTTATTATTCCGAGAATTTTTTCATATGACGGCGGCGGACCCGAATTAACTTCTTTGCCATTTACATATAGGGCATTCATTATTCCCCATTCAAGGAATTCTTCTCTGTCGGTGGTGTCGTGCACTATGAATTTCACTTCGTCTCCAAATTGCTCCGCTGCTTTTTTTGCTCTTTCGAATACAATATTGAACGCCGGGCACCATCCGCTGTTGAACACCTCAATATGAACCCGCTCTTTTCCTTTTTCAGGAGTCTTTTTGCTTAAAATCAAGGAAGGCTTAACTGCATCATCGCTAAAAGGTTTCCACAATAAGGCAGTAATCCCATCTCTGTCTACTTTTTTATATTCATGCTTTTGGAACCATGCGGCCCTCATAAAAAACGGCAGGGTTACACCCCATGCTATAATTCCTTTTCTTCCCAGTTGCTTTACATCGTCTTCAGCTGCTTTCAGTAATGCCTGACCCATGCCTTTTCCCGTAAAATCCCCACGTCCTTCTTTGTACCCATGCACCCAAATACAAAGAATAACGTACATATCTTCGCCTTTTACAAAAGAATGCTCTACCGGTACATATTGAATCATCCCTCCGACGTTACCTTCATCATCTGCCGCCAGTTTGACTCTCAATCCTCTGTCCTTCATTTTCTCATACCAGCGCTCTTTATGGCCTCCGGCTTCCTTCATCTCATCTGACCAATCCTCAAGACAAACGAAATATAGTTGTTCGAACTCAGGTGTAAGATCCATGATTTTCATTTTTCCACCTCCGGTTCATTTGTGATACTTTCCACCCTGATTTATCTTATATGCCCTGTAAATCTGCTCAAGCAGCATTATACGTGCAAGTTGATGAGGAAATGTCATTTTTGAAAATGACAGCTTGAAATCGGCCCTTTTTGAAACTGACTCATGAAGTCCGTTTGACCCGCCGATTACAAATATTATATCCGATATACCATTAACAGCTAATTTTGCCATTTTATCAGCCAATTGTTCGCTTGATAAGTTATTCCCCGATATTTCCATTGTTATTACAAATGCGCCGCTGCGAAGATTTTTTAGAATTTTATCCCCTTCAATCATAAGTGCATCCGGTCTGTCCTCTTTCTCATCCTGTACTTCAATGATATCTATTTTACCAAATCCGGCTATCCTTTTAATATATTCGGCACCGGCATCCCTAAGGTATTTTTCTTTCAATTTTCCTACACATATTAATTTTATCCTCATACCATAAACACCTTACTGGTTTCATCTCTGAGCGCCACATGCAGCTCCACGGACTCGCCTACTGCAAAACCATTTTCCATCATTAAATTCGCGACAGTTTTATATGCCACTTCCGGGCAATTATTTTCATGACTCAGATGACCGATTACAAACCGCTTCGAACCTTGCGAAGCGAGTTTCACCAAAGTTTCACCGGCTACATTATTACATAAATGACCATGGTCGCTTTTAATTCTTCTCTTTAACACAACCGGGTACCTGCCGTTTTCAAGCATTTCTATATCGTGGTTGGATTCAAGCATCAGCAGGTCGCTGTCCTTAATATTCTCCACAAGCAGGTCATTCATATGTCCGATATCAGTCGCCACCGTTACCTTTTTATCTTCTGAAAAGAAAGAAAACCCCACCGGATCCCGCGCATCGTGCGGAATTGTAAACGGATGTATTCTCAATGTCTTAATTTGAAAATCTGTATTTGCTGTTATATGCATTACATTGGCCTAATTAACAGGACCTATATATCTTTCCATTCCCGTCCATGTACCCT
>JAUVJE010000203.1 GCA_030592355.1 Clostridia bacterium | reverse complement strand
TATACTTTAATATGAGAAATCCATATGAAATAGCAGCGGGTGCCGCTGTTCAGATGAAGAGAATCCTGACGGGAATGTACGGACAGACAAGGCATACAAAGTATCTTGAATCTATTCAATATCTGCCGAGAACGGAATTGAAAAAACTTCAGGCAGAAAAACTTTGCCAAATCCTAAGACATGCGGTAGATAATATTCCATATTACAGACCATTAAAAAAGCAGTTTGAGTTGACCCCCGAAACTGTTTTTACGGATATAAAAGGATTTCCGGTTGTCAGCAAGGAGATGTACAGGGATAATTTTGATTTATTCATTGATGTTAAAGCTCCATATGCTGAAAAATTATCCACGGGCGGAACTTCTTCAATCAATGTTACATTGCTAAGAGATAAAATCGCAATGATACAGAGGAATAATGAGTATTTCAATAGGGTTATTGGCATTTATCCCGGAATGAGCAGGATAAATCTGAGTCGACATGAAACATCCTACCATGTTGACAATGAAAGAACCATCGAAATTGAAGAAAAGAAGCTTATGAAAAGCTACTTCATCAATTCATCATATTTTGGTGAAGAAAAATTGAAGTATCTTTATGACCTGTACAGGAAAGTAAGACCGAAAATTATAAAGGGAAATACGGCTGCAGTTTATGATTTTGCCAAGGCAATTGAGAAAAACAACTGGGAAAAAATTCATATCCCAATTGCATATGGTGGGGTCAGCACTATGCTTCCCGTATATATTGAAACCCTTGAAAGGGTATTTGGTTCAGAAGTTTACAATGGATATGGATCAACGGAATTAAATGTTGTTTGCGCCCAGTGCGGGGAAAAAGGCGGGATGCACTATATTCCTGTTACACATTATCTGGAAATAATTACGGATGGTGGGCAAGAAGCAAAGAATGGCGAAACCGGAAGTCTCCAGGTAACCATGTTAACGAATAAGGTCATGCCTGTAATCAGATATAAAATCGGTGACTATGCTACTGCAACCAATGAAATCTGCAGCTGCGGTAGAACATTCCCTATGATTAAAAGCCTCGATGGCAGACTTATGGAGTCATTGATGTCTCCAAAGGGCACTTTTATGTCAATAACAGGATTTAAGGGAATTCTCAATAATATTTCTAAAGTTGAAGATTTTCAGGCTGTGCAGACCTCAGAAGACAGCTTAGACTTAAAAGTTATATGTGAAGAAGAGCTCTCTGCCAAGGATAGAGAATTCATAAATACAAAAATTGCAGAAATACTTGATTATAAAATGAAAACTAATATTGTATATATTGATAAAATACCAAAATTGCCAAACGGCAAAATCCTTCGTGTGGTTGCCCTGAAAAAAAAGACTAATCCAAAAAACCTCCCCTGAATCAAAAAACCTTCCCGGAAGATTTCTTCGAAAACAGGAAATGTTCCCAGGGAGGTTTTCTGGTTTTGATTACAGACCCAGTTCATCTGCTTTTGCAAATACCATTTTGAATGTTTCAAGGGCTTTGTCGAGCTGTTCAGCGGTATGGGTAGCAGTATAGCTGGTACGCAGCAGACATTCGCCTGGTTTTACAGCAGGACATATTACGGGATTCACATACACTCCGTTTTCAAGCAACATTTTGGTAATAGCAAAAGTTCTTTCATTCGTATATGTCATAATAGGAATTATTGCTGTCTCGCCATCGATAATAGGAATGTTTCGTTCTTTGAATCCCTTGCGCATGTAATTTGAAATTTTAATAAGTTTTTTGGGCCTGTCAGGTTCTTCTCCCAGTAGCTCCAGAGCTTTTTCCGCAACCGCTGCATTTGCGGGTGGTATCGAAGCGCTGAATATAAAAGGACGTGAATGATGCTTAACGTAGTTAATGACACGCTCTTCTGCAGCTATGAATCCACCGAGACTTGCAAGGGACTTGCTGAAGGTGCTCATAATAATATCAACTTCATTTTCCAAACCAAAGTGAGAGGCAGTTCCCCGCCCGCCCTTGCCAATCATGCCGAAGGCATGGGCATCATCCACCATTAATCTTGCATTGTATTTTTTTGCAAGTTCCACTATGTCAGGTAAATTGCATATTTCGCCACTCATGCTGAAAACTCCGTCGGTAATTATCAGTTTGCCCTTAGCAGCAGGAAGACGGCGCAGCAATCTTTCCAATTCAGCCATATCGTTGTGTCTGTATTTGTGCGTTTTGGCAAATGACAACCGGCATCCGTCTACAATGCTGGCATGATTTTCATTATCACTGAGGATGAAGTCGCCTTTTGTTACAATACTGGATATAATTCCCAGGTTTGTCTGGAATCCTGTACTGAAAGTCAGCGCGCTTTCTTTATTCACAAAGTCAGCAAGCTTTTTTTCCAACTCAAGGTGGAGCCTAAGGGTTCCGTTTAGAAATCTGGAACCGGAACAACCCGTTCCATATTGTTCAAGAGCCTCTTTACCTGCATCTATGCACCGCCGATCCGATGTAAAACCAAGATAATTATTTGAACCCAGCATAATAATATTACGGCCTTCCATTTTCACTTCAGTGTCCTGCTTCGTCTCAAGTGCATGAAAGTAAGGATAAACACCTCTTTCTATAGCTTCATCTGCTGCTGTAAAATCATAGCATCTTTTAAAAATATCCATTATAGCACCTCATTTTGGTATTCCGGTCAGTAAATTGCTGACACCGCTGGTTGACCTCCCTAAAGGTTTCGGCTCGAAAATTTACATATCAATACTAACACGAGAAAGATATCTGTTCAAGTAAAATTATTATCAGGTCATAGTAACAGATTACTACTCGTGTTGATATATGAACCTGTTTGTGTTTTAATTCTATTGGGGGTTTCAAATGGAAAAAAAAGTAATTTTAATAACAGGGGCGTCTTCGGGAATCGGCAAGTCGTGTGCTGAATTTCTATCTTCAAAAAGTTACATGGTTTTTGGTACTACCAGAAATAAGGAACTGATATCAAAAAGCAGAGAAGGAGATAATGCCGTTGCCATGATTTATCTGGACGTAATAAATGAGGAATCGGTTGTGAACGCTGTCAATGAAGTTTTTAAAGAAACAGGCAGGATTGATGTGTTGATTAACAATGCCGGTATGGGAATGGCAGGTGCTGTAGAAGACTCGTCGGATAATGATGTAAAGAGACAGTTTGAAACAAATATAATAGGTGCGGTTAGAGTTATAAACGAAGTGCTTCCCCATATGCGTGAGGCCGGGAGTGGTATGATAATTAACATCGGATCAGTCGCGGGATATATACCTATTCCGTATCAGGGTGTTTACTCAGCCACTAAAGCTGCGCTGTTGTCACTGACCTTTTCACTGAGAAATGAAATAAGGCAATTTGGGCTCAATGCATGTATCGTACAACCCGGGGATACAAAAACGAATTTTACGGTAAACAGAAAAATGACTCAAAAAAGTCTTTCCGGAACCCCGTACGAAAGCCGTATGAAGCATTCGATTTCCGTTATGGAAAAGGATGAAATAAACGGCAGCGACCCCATAAGTGTAGCAAAAACCATATACAGGATTCTAAAGAGGAAAAATCCGCCTATTTCAGTTACAGTTGGTTTCAAGTACAAAATTATCGCATTTCTCTTTAGGATAGTACCTGAAAAACTACGCGAGGCTTTAATTGCGTCTCTTTATGCCTAATAAACTATTAAAATCAACATCCAAGCATCCATACATCCCAAGGATGTATGGATGATAGTAAGAAATCAGACGGAAAATTATGGGTATAAAAAGCCTATAGACGGTTTGTTATTTCGTTGACAGAAAATAACCTCTATGATAGAATGACTCATCGAAGAACCGGGTGCTGTGTTTTTGGAGGACTCCGACCAAATACACGGCCTGCGGGGATAATTATTTTAGGAGGCATATAATGCTTAGAG
>JAUVJE010000022.1 GCA_030592355.1 Clostridia bacterium | reverse complement strand
CAGCAGCCTCTCTTAATGCATTAACTGTTTCTTCATCTGCTCCCTTAGCGAAAATCATGATATCCATTCCCCTATCGCCGGCTTCTTCTACAGCTTCTGCGTCCAAAACTCCTTCATCGACCAATTTACCGAGAACCTCTGTAGCTTTTATATGAATTATTTCACCTACTTCTTTCATCAGCTCCCGGTTGATTTCAGGACGTTCCATCGGCATTTTACCGCTTTTAAAATCATCCCGTCTTCCAAACATTTTAAAATCGCCTTTTTCTCCGTCGCCTTTTATTACATTCCATACCTTAGTAAAAATATTAGCTTCTTCCTGAGTTATGCTTCCATCATCAACTTTTCCCGACAATATATTAATAAATGGATTTACAAACTGACCATCTTCATCTACCGCTGCAAAAGCAAGGGTTCCGCCCAATGCCAAAACAACGACCAGGGTAACTATAATTAGGGCTTTTTTCTTCATGTCTTTCGACCTCCTCATATTTTATAAACCAATAGTACCTTCCGTTTATGGAGATTCTATGAATTTTTTATTTGTTTTTTTGGGAAAATTATGGAGATTTTAGTTCCTTCTCCCTTTTTGCTTTCAACTTTTATTTCACCTGCATGTGCCGAAACAACAGCTTTTGCAATTGCAAGACCAATGCCCGAACCCCCGGTCTCCCTACTTCTCGATTCATCACCCCTGTAAAATCTGTTGAATATAAACGGTTGGTCTTTCTCATCAATACCGATTCCCGTGTCTTCAATTTCACATATGACATCATTGTTTTTCAAAAACACCTTAATAAGTATTTCTCCGTTTCCGTCGGTATATTTCAGTGCATTGGATAGAATATTCACAAAAACCTGCAGCAACCTATCTTCGTTGCCATTTATGATTATATTTTTATTAATATCTTTACCCAGTTTTATGTTCTTTTCTGTCGCAACCGGCAGATACGCCGTATATACACTATCAAGCAATTCAGATATATTAACCTTTCCCATCGGCATGTTTTCATATTCCGTCTCAAGCAGCGTCAGCTCCGATAAATTATTAACCAAACGAGCCAACCTTTCAGTCTGTGAAAGCAATACTGACATTCTTTCCCCGTCTGCCTTATAAACCCCATCCAAAATAGCTTCAATATTAGTTGAAAGAACGGCAATTGGGGTTTTAAGTTCATGTACAATATCGTTTGACAACCGTTTTCTCATATTTTCTTCTTTCTGCATTTGCATTGCCAGATTCTCAATGTCTTCCGAAAGCTCCATCAGCTCTTTCGCTTTTGTATTGCAATTTTGCATTTTATCAAAACGATTCATAGATATATGATTAACATTGCTTTTCAGTTGCATAATTGGCTTATTGAATTTTTTAGATAGGATCCAGGCGGCAAATACAGCAACAGCCATTGCAAGGGCAAATACAGCAATATACATAATGTTTAGTGTTTTGATAAAATCAGCGTTGGCGTCATCAAATAACAGATTACTTGCCCTGCCGATTTTCAATGTATATAAACCCAGGCTGTAGTCTAAATATATAATATCGTCATCTTCATTGATTTTCTGTTCAATTTGCTGTTCCTCCGGAATCCTTCCCCCTATGCCACCCATTCCCCCCATGGGTTTCGGCATGCCGGAATATGTGATTGCAACTAATTCTTCTCCGTAATAAAGGGCCAGATTAACCTGCTCCTGCCGTGATATGACTGATAAGAAAAATGGATAAGTATTTAAACTCACCGAGTCCGTATCCAATAAGGTTTGTACGGAATTAACTATCTTTGCATTTTGCTTTTCATTCCTGCTGTCTATAAAATTCTTAAAAAATGCAGATGCTCCAAAATTCGATATAAGGGTTATGAGTATCAGCACAATTGCAATTGTGAAAATAAAATATCTGGAAAAAAGTTTATTTAAACTTGTCATGCACGCTCCCTGTATTTATATCCGACGCCGAATACGGTCCTGATATATTCAGGCTGAGCCGGGTTCTTTTCAATCTTATGCCGAAGATTCTTAATGTGCGAATCTATTGTTCTGTTCATACCCTCGTATTCATACCCAAGCGCATATACTATCAATTGCTCCCTTGTATATGTTCTTCCGGGATTTTTTGACATGGTGGCAAGTATTTTGAATTCTATGGGTGTCAACTCAATTTCCACGCCCTTTTTCCTTACCAAATAAGCATCCTCATCAATTACTATGCCACTTGTATCAACGTATGGAAGGTTCGTGTTTTTTAAACCCGTTCTTCTGAGTATGGATTTGGTTCTCATGACAAGTTCTTTAGGACTGAAAGGTTTTACAATATAATCGTCCGCGCCAAGATTAAGCCCTTTTATTCTATCGTCTTCACTACTTTTGGATGTCAGCATTATTACCGGCGTTCCATAGCTTTGTCTAATGACTGTGCACACTTTTTCTCCGGAAATATCAGGAAGCATTAAATCAAGTATTATAAGATCCGGCTGTTCATCATGGAACAACTTAACCGCACTGACACCGTCTTTGGCAGTCAATACCTTAAATCCTTCTTGCTCCATGTATTTAACAACAACATCTCTGAGTTCTTTTTCATCATCCACAACCAAAATTTTTATCTTCATTTATTCGCTCTTTTCATGGGTATAGACCATTTATATCATATGATTCTTAATAAAACCTTAAGATGTTTGTAATCTTTTATCCATTTGGAAACCCAAAAAATAAAACAAAAACCTGACCGGCATCCAAGAGATACCGGTCAGATATTTGAATAATATTTTTATTTTACAGGTTTGCTAATTTTTCTGTGAAACAAATACACGATATAGCCGGATTTTATCCCGCTATGCTGCATCATTCTTTTTCTGTCACTCAACCGAATTAATACTTCTGATTATTTCCCTCACATTATCTTCATACTGGCAGTACAATCTGCCTTGCTTATCGAATTCCAGAAGGTTCACTTTCTTCTCTGCCAGTTGTTCGAAAATTCTTGTTTCGTTATCAAAACTAAAAAGCGTATTAGCCGTGACAATGTAATAAAGTTTTCCGGGGCCTTTTTTAATAAAAGATATTTCCCACTTGTAATCCTTATTTCTGTCAAAAGCAGCCAGTTTCTTTGTAAACACAACATTTCCGTCAATTGGATTCATAATAAAGAACGTACTGTCTGCACAACCGATAAGCATTCCGTCTTCCGTCATGCATAATCCACCTGCGTTCTTGCATCCCTCAACCGGAATTATCTCGTATATATATTCGCTTGATTTGACATCCATTGCAAAAACAGTGCCGCTCGTATGCTTGGTATAGCTTCCCAAACCGCCACACACTGTGGTTCCACCATACATTATCCCATTATCGAAGCAAACGGAAATAATGCTCCTTGAATCTGAAAAATCTTTTTTAATTTCATGTGTTCCACTATTAATATCATAAATCGTCAATGCTCCCTGGATGTCTCCGTAATCAGGAATGCTGCCGATATACAACTTTTCGTTATAAACCTTCATAGCAAAAGGTCTGTCCTGATTTGCCGGGGTCTTTAATTCAAACAACTCTCTTGGATTGCCCGGTGTATCCCATGATTTTGCGAGGTCATATTCATATATGTAAGCCCCCGGATATTTTCCGTAGTACACTTTTCCATTATAAGAGGCTATGCCCTCGCATTGTCCGATGCCGTTGTACTGAATCCCGCTGCCTCCTTCAGGATCATAAAGATAGCTGCCGCCTCTCAGATATCCGCTGGCATGCATCACCCCTTCGGCTGTTAAGTGCAGCTGCCTGACTTCAATGCTCTTCCGTGGAATTTCAATACTAACTTTTGTTTTTATACCGGTTTTTACATTATAAAGATAGATTTTTCCCTCAAAGCCGCTTACCAAAACTGATTCACCGTCAGAGTACGGCCATATTCCCATGATGATATCATTCAATTCTCCTGTGAAATGATAAACCATATTGTTTTTTATATCCAGGGCCATCCCGTTGTTCCGGTGGCCATGGCTTATAAGAAGATCGTTTAAATCCACATTCAGAGGTAGATATTCTTCCTTAATATCCGGGCAGACAGCTTCACTGACCAACTCTCCGCTGTCCAGATCAACCATAATCATTTTCCCGGCTTTCATCATATATATACCTGCGGTATTTTCATGGAATCCAAAAATCCGCGCGAAAGGTTCATTTTTGTATTTATCCGGCAGGATATCCTTTACGGGACCTTTTCCTTCCTTATATTCAAGCACATGGCTGTGTGCGGATATACAGGCGTAAAGACTGTCCCTTTCTTCGTTATAAAGGACGATCCTTACATAATCCTCAGTATACTCAATTTTTTCGTCATAGAACTCTAATTTTTCTTTATCGCCACTATATTTGAAAACCGCACAGTTTGGCCAGGTACCCCCATAGATATTGTTTTTGGAATCCGTATCCAGGCTAAATATAAATTTGGCATTGGGCAAATTACTAAAAAGTGTTTCCATTTCTTCCTTTTCCGGGTCAAAACGGTAAAAGCCTGCATTTATATAGGAACCAAAATAAACGCGGTCGTCACTGGCTACGGCGACTCCCCATGAACCGGTTGCTCCGGGGGCATCCTGAGAAAATATGATTTTCTTTTTATCAAGACTGATTACAATGAAAGTTGCGCATCCGCCTTCCGCCAATACCCCATAAAGACGGTTTTCACCTTTATACACAGAATAACAAACGCCCTGCATAAGTGTTTTTTTTATGTTTATTGCCGTTTTTTCAAATTCAATCATTCATTTCTCCTATATAGATAAAATTTTTCGAAGAGTTTGATGTGGTCAAAATCTTCGAAAATAAAACATTTTAATTGCCGAAGTCACTGTTACCTTTGAACTCTACCGGAACCATCACCGTCCATAAGGCCTTCCACGTCTTTTACGGTTACCCTGTTAAAATCTCCTGATATGGTGTGTTTAAGGCAACTGGCTGCTACAGCGAAATTCAATGCATTTTCACAATTACTGTAGTTACTTAATCCATATATCAAACCGCCGGCAAAAGAATCCCCACCGCCAACTCTGTCTATAATATGCGTCATTTCATATTTCTTACTCAAGTAAAACCCTTTGCGGTCATTAATACATGCACTCCAGCTATTGTGGTCAGCACTTTTGCTTTCCCGGAGTGTTATAGCCATGTATTTTAAAGACGGAAACTGTTTAAGAACCTTATTGGACAGAATCTCGTATTTAGAAACATCCAATTTTCCGCTTTTTACATCCGATTCAGCGTTTATGCCAAGGGATTTTTGGCAATCTTCTTCATTGGCTATACCAACATTAACGTATTTAACCAGTTCGGGCATGACTTCAGTTGCTGCTTTTCCATATTTCCATAATTTTTTTCTGAAATTAAAATCACAGGATATGGTAATACCTCTGTCCGCCGCAGCTTTTACCGATTCAAACGCCAATTGCCGCGCACTCTCGCTGATTGCCGGGGTTATCCCTGTTATGTGAAACCATTCAGTTCCTTTAAAAACCTTATCCCAGTCAATATCGCCTGGTTTCGCCAAGGCTATAGCCGAATCCACTCTATCGTAAATAACTTTTGAAGGCCGTTGAACTGAACCTGCTTCCAGATAATAAACACCCATGCGCCCGGGTCCGGTTTTTATCATTGACACATCAACTCCGAAGCTGCGCAATTCTTTTTTACATGCGTCAGCAATTTCATTATCCGGAAGAACTGTTACAAAAGCAGCTTCCATACCAAAATTTGAAAGAGAGACTGCAACATTCGCTTCTCCTCCGCCAAATGTAGCCTCAAAAACCGCGCTCTGAAGAAACTTTTCTCTTCCGGGGGCTTTTAATCTCAACATTATTTCTCCAAAAGTTATAACCTTAACCAACTTACTCACCTCTTGCTTCTCTTATTCTTTTCAAAAATTCTTTTGCTGTCGCTGTTACAGCGGCATAATCTCCTGTTTTTGCGCCTTTGGTCAGACTGCTCCCGGCCCCGATTGCCACAGCGCCTGCTTTTATCCATTCGTCCACATTATCCACAGAAACCCCGCCTGTCGGCATCATCTGAGCCTGCGGTATTGGTCCTTTTACTGATTTTATTATTGCAGGTCCGAACAAGTTCCCCGGAAAAATTTTAATTATATCCGCCCCTGCTTCCATCGCTTCGACTATCTCTTTGATTGTCATCGCTCCAGGCATACTGGGTATCTGGTACCTGTTGCACAATTTAATCGTCTCCGGATTGAAATACGGACTTACGACATATTGAGCTCCCGAAAGTATGGCAATCCTTGCCGTCTCCGGATCAAGAACGGTTCCGGCGCCAAGTATTATTTCGCCTGATGCATATTTGGCAGCCAAATTTTCTATGATTTTATGAGCACCGGGCACGGTGAATGTTATTTCAATTGCCGCAACACCTCCGTCTATGCATGCATCTGTAATCCTGTACGCCTGTTCTTCAGATTCAGCCCTGACTACCGCCACAAGTCCATTTCTCTTTATTTTTGTTATAAGTTCCTGTCTGCTCATGATTTTTCCCTTTCATTATTATAATTCAAAAAATTCTGACTCTACCATGGCGCAAAGCGCATGATACATAGGCAGGTGGTATTCCTGCACACGGTATGTTTCCTTTTCAGGGGCTTTTAAAGTAACAGTGCATAAGTCATTCAGCATTCCTCCCGTTTGTCCCGTCAATCCTATGGTTTTCATTTTAAATGCCGCTGCCACCTTTATGGCATTCACAATATTCTGTGAATTCCCGGATGTGGTTATCCCTATAAGCACATTTTGTTCTCCTCGGTATCCATAAACCTGCTGAGCGAAAACCATGTTAGGTTCTACATCGTTCATAAATGCGGTTGTAAGGGATGTTTGGCTGACCAGGGATATTGCAGGTAGTGCGCCTTGTATATTATTGTATAGGATTTCATCACCGATTATTGCTTTGTCAACTTTGGAAAGCGGTCTCCTTTTTAAAAATCCTTTCATGAATTCTCCGACAATGTGCTCGCTGTCAGCCGCGCTGCCGCCGTTCCCGCAAATTAAAACCGTTCCTCCATTTTCATAGCATGTTACCAATATTTCATATGCCTTTAGGATGTCCTCTTTGCATATTTTCAGCGAAGGATAGTCCGACATGGTTTTTTCAAGTATTGCTATTGTTTCTTTTTTCATAATTAACCTCCGGCTATTTCATATGCCGCTATTGACAGCGCTTCTAAGTCGCCTATCTTTTCACCGAGTGCCGCAGGAACAACCTTGCATACCTTCCGCGAATGAACCAGTGTTTCTTTATCGATAATTTTTTTCGCATGTGGCCATAATATGTCCGTGCTTCTTGCGAAAATGCTTCCAATTGCTATTATTTCGGGGTTTAGAATATCAATGAATATAGACAGTGCTTTTCCAAGATAACGGCCGCTGATTTCATAAATCTCCAGTCCCAGTTCATCTCCGGCCTCAGCGGCGTCTCCAACGGATTTCGCAGTAAGATTATCAAGTTCATCCAATGATTTACAGAAAGAAACTTCTTCTCCCATCTGTAACTTTTCAAGAACCTTGGTTCTGGCAATCTGTATAATGCCTCCGCCGCTGCAAAAACCCTCGCATGACCCCGCTTTTCCAAATCCGACGGGACCGTTGTCGGCAAGCCTTACGTGACCCACTTCTCCCGCCATGTCGCTGGTTCCGCTGTACAGCCGTCCGTCGAGAATAAGCCCTGCTCCGAAACCCGTACCGAAAGTTATAAACATCATATTGGAGCTGCCTTTACCAGCTCCGTAAAGCCACTCGGCCAGAGCGCCGGCATTGGCATCATTCTGAAGTTTGCTTCTAATCCCAAAGCGCTTTTCAAATATTTCAACTATGTGAATCTCATCCCATCCAATAAGATTTGGCGGGGATAAAATAATACCGTTTTTACTACTCACAGGTCCTCCGCAATTAATCCCTATGCAGGCTATATCCTCATATGCCAGAGAGTGTCTTTTTATGATTTCATCTGTATATAGACATAACTTTTCAATGACCTCATCCGAATCCGAAGTGGTCGGAAATTTAATTTTATCTATTATGTGCGGTTCTTCGCTAAGTGGATTGGTATCATCAAGGGCCTGCCCCAGTATTACCGCACACTTGGTTCCGCCGATATCAATTCCTACAAGATACATACTGCCCTCCAGTCAAATTTTAATATATAGTATCACCATTTTACACCAATGGGATTATATCCTGACATATTTTTTCCACTCATCCACCATTGCCAAGGTATTGTTCCAGTTAAAATGCTGACGAATACTATTTGTAACTCCCAAAATAAAATCTGTGTCTTCGAATGTTTCCATTGCGTCCCTTACAGCCTTCCTTGTCATGGCATCATCCTTTGCATTAAGGCATACCGGGCTGCTTACCCCTGTCCATATAACAGAGCTGTCGCTAAGTGCCGTACGGATATCCGAATTTGAGCAATTGCTGAGTTCAGGTTCAAAACCTTCCACGCAATCAAATCCTATTGCTGCAATATCTTCAAGAAGCGGTTTCATTCCGGTAACTACCCGGTAATACATAGGTTTGCCAAGTTTTCGTGCTTCAATCACTTCACGGCTCGCGAGAGGAACCACAACGCTTTTGAATATAGCCGGCGAAAAAAAGTTGGTTTGCTCGTAGCCGCCGAATCGTTTAAATAAATCAATGCCGTAATAATCAGCGATTTTCATGCGCTCAATTGTCATACTATGTTCAAATGCAGCAAGTTCCTTAAATGCTTCAGGATGGTCCACGGCAAATAAAACAAAGTTCTCCGCACCCATGAGAGACATCAGTACAGCCAGACCTTGTCCTACGGTTGCCCTGGTAATAACATCGTATTTATCAGACAGTTTCAAAAGTCCGTTTATTGATCCGTTATGAGATTCAATTTCATCGTCTTCGGGTTTTGCCCACAGATATTTAAACGCCGCAACATCCTCCGGAGATTTCAGCAGCGGCTCGTAGTTGTTGCTGGCGCAGTGGTCATTGCCCGGAAATGGTATGTCCTCGCCAAAAGGCCAATCGGGAGTCCTGTAAATACCCTGTCTCAGGATTCCCTCGGGAGTAGTGTACTCCTTGAAAATCACAGGATATTTTTCTCCCTCGATATCTTCGGTCCATACTTTGATTCCAACGTTTTCATAAGGTTTGACATCTGGTAAAAACACATCGATAACCGGGTCCGTACCCATGTCAAGATAGCATTTTATCCTATCCTCCGGATTTTTTAAATCGTATCCGTCAATCCGCAAAGCAGTGTTGAAGTATATGCTGCAAGGTGTGTAGTCAGGTTTTTCGCCCTTTAGTACCGCAAGCATCCGTTCTCTTGATGACATAATTTTCATGATTTCTCCCCATATATGATATTTGAATTATACTATATACACCCTTCTTTTTGTTATACAACAGGTTTGTCTGAATTAATTTCGATAAACCCACTTCGGGTAATTGTTGAATTTTTAAGCAACACCCTTCGGGTGTTCATCAAATGGAAGTGATACCGGTGGTTTTTGTAGAAAGTATCTCTTGAAAAAGTAGGCTGCCGATGATATAATACGAACATATGTTCGGGTTACTATATGAATAGAATTATTTTTCACATAGACTGCAATAATGCATTTTTATCCTGGGAAGCGGCTTATCGGCTTTCAAAGGGAAACGCCCTTGACCTGCGAAATATTCCGTCTGTAATCGGGGGCAACAGGGAAAAACGCAAGGGAATAGTGCTTGCCAGTTCCTACCCTGCCAAAAAGTATGGCATCAAAACAGGCATGTCGCTAATGGAGGCTTGTAAGCTATATCCTTCCCTTGATATTAATCCTCCTGATTATGACCGTTATGTACAGTGTTCGGATGAATTGATGGAACTTCTTCTAAAATACACACCTCTTGTAGAAAGATATAGCATTGACGAGTGTTTTGCAGATGTAACGGGATGCTTTTGTGAAAAGGCTTCGGATTTCGCAAATTTCCTTAGAAAAGAAATTCATACAAAGCTAGGTTTTACAGTAAATATCGGCGTTTCAAACTGTAAACTGCTTGCAAAAACCGCATCAGGTTTCTCAAAACCTGACAAAACTCATGAATTATATTCTTCAGAGCTAAAGGAAAAGTATTTTCCGCTTCCAATACACAACTTATTTATGCTGGGTTTTAGAACCTGTGTGAAACTATACAACATGGGTTACTATAAAATTGGTGATGTGGCAAATGAGGACCCCAAACTTCTGCGCAGGCATTTCAAACTTTTCGGGCTGCTCATCTGGTCGAATGCAAACGGGGTGGATTCTTCCCCGGTCAGGCCTTATGAAGATAAGCCCAAAGGCATCGGCAATGGTATGACTCTTCCGGCGGATGCCAATACCCCGGCGGATGCCTACCCCTTTTTGATGTCTTTGTGCGAGATGTCGGCACAACGGCTGCGTGCTGCCGGTATGCGCGCCTCTGTTATTTCGGTTGGCATGCGTACAAATGAATTTACTTTTCAGTCTCATCAAAGGAAAATTTCAACACCCACCCAAAGCACCAAGGAGATATATACTATATCCCGGTTGCTGTATAATGAATTATGGCAAGATATCCCCGTAAGAACGATATCGGTTCGGCTTTCGGGTCTTTCGTCAGATGGAATTGTTCAGCTTGACATGTATGGTAACGAAGAAATACGCCAGCAGCGGCTTGACAAATGCATTGACTCAATGAGAATAAAGTACGGTGACGAGTGCCTGAGCAGGGCGCGCACCATTGGTTCAGGTGCTGATTCGGTGGCAGTGACAACCCACAAGCAGTACCCGAAAATAAAGCCCAATATTATGAACGGAGCATAACATGTGCGGAAGGTATATCATCTTTACAAGCGAAGAATACCGGGAGATGAAAGCAATTCTAAAGGAAATCTCAAAGCATTATAAAATCGGAACAGGCACATTCAATTCCGGAGAGATTTTTCCTTCTTTCGATGTACCTGCGGTTCTATCTTCTGAATCCGGCCCAGATTACAGTATGCTGCAGTGGGGCTTTGAATTACCTAATACAAAAAAGATTATTATAAATGCGCGGAGCGAAACGTTAGATGAAAAAAGAATGTTCAAATTCCTGCTGGAGTCAAAGCGGTGTCTTCTCCCCGCAAATGGCTTTTTTGAGTGGAATAAAAAGCAAAAGTATTTTATTAAACCGGCGGGGCTTCGAACATTTTACATGGCGGGGCTATATAATTCATCCGGTAAAACCGTAATTATCACAACGCCCGCCTGTCCTGAAATGGCACATATCCACGGCCGCATGCCTGTGCTTTTTAATAAGGAAACGGGCAGTTTATGGCTCGAAAAATATGATGGCAAACTTCTTGTTCCATATGAAAAACCTCTGGAAATTGAAAAAGCAGGTTGATTCAGAATCTCTATTTTTTATTTCTCCGTTTAATCAATTCTTAATGCAACTACAGGATCTTTTTTTGCTGCTATTCTACTGGGTATCAGACCTGCAACAAATGTAAGTCCAACACTGATGGCAATTAACCCAAGCCCCTGCAGAAGCGGAAGACTTGCAAAATTACTTATATCAATTAATCTTTCAATCACTATATTTATAGGAAGTATAAGAACAACTGTTAACGCAACACCAATAATTCCGGCTGTAAATCCAATAATAATAGCTTCTGCAATAAAAACTCTGCTTATATCTTTTTTGCGAGCGCCTATGCTTCTTAATATTCCAATTTCTTTTGTTCTCTCAACTACAGAAACATAGGTAATTATTCCAATCATAATTGATGAAACCAGAAGTGAAATGGCAGCAAATGCAGCTAAGATAACTGTAATTGTATTAATTAATGATGAAATTGTACCTGATATCATTTCTGCCAGGTCGGTGTAAATGATCTTTGTATCATCGTCTTTTCCGTAATTATATTCATCGAGATACGCTTTTATTTCATCCTTAGCATCAAATGATACGGGGTAAATCTGCATCCCTGTTGGAATATTATCTCCACCAATTAACCGCATTATGCTTTCATATGTAGTAAACCCGGTAAATGACTGTCCTGTAAGAACATTCTTATCCTGATTTTCACTCTGGGCAACAACAATAGCAGACCCTTCTGCATTCTCAATAGCTTTATCTGTAAGCATTGTTGTATACCCAATTCCATCAGACAGGATTTCACTGGATGCCGATTCTTTGACACGCATTATTCCCGTGATTTTTAATGTCAGTGAATTTTCGCTATTATGCATTGCTTCATAATCTGATCCGACTACAAATACATTGTTTATTTGTTTGTAATAGTCATCGTTACCAATTACTTTGAATTCCATACCAATAAAATCATTAAGCTCAAATTTATTCTTAACTATAATGCCAAATTCCTCAAGAAACTCAACATCAATATTATTTTCTTTGTCTACTATAAGAACTACTTCGTTATATGCTTCGGGATATCTGCTTTGGCTACCCAACAAATCATACTGTAACTCTATAAATTCCCGATTATTTGGAATTTCATTAAAATATCCATTGGAAAAGAACATTTGGCGTGGATCTGATGAGGAACTGGTTCCGGCTTTTATATATCCCCCGGATTCAGTTTTTATAATCAAATTAAGGGCAACTGCCCTTGTATATGAAATTGAGTTATACAGATTTTTATCAAGGCCATCAATATATCTTAAATACTCTGCAGAGATTATATTTGAATGGGAGGTGACATCAGTACTTGAATCATAAGGATTAATGATTCCATCCGTGGGGAATTCATTGCTTCCTGAGCTTTGTCCACTTGCTTCATTCATTCTGTCTCTGGGTCCGGTCATCATGTTGCTGGTTGCTGAAACCTTGGGATTAATTGCCAATGGAAACCCGGCAAGTGTATCACTTTGCATTGAATCAACATATTGGGTCATTCCAAAACTTAGTGCCAGAACCAGAGCAACACCTATGATACCAATGCTTCCGGCAATAGCAGTTATTATAGTTCTTGATTTTTTGCTTATTAGGTTTTTAAAACTGGATTTCAACGCGGTTAAAAATGACATTGAGATTTTTTTGTTTTTCAATTTTTCAATGAAATTAACTTCATCTTTCTTATCATAGGTCTTACTGTCATCTATAACTCTACCGTCATGAAGATTTATTATTCTGTCACTATACTGTTCAGCCAGTTTAATATTGTGTGTAACCATGATTACCAACTGGTCTTTACTGATTTCTTTCAGTAAATCAAGAATGCCTTTACTTGTTTTTGAGTCAACGGATCCGGTTGGTTCATCTGCCAGCAGAATCTTCGGGTTATTAACCAACGCTCTGGCAATAGCAACTCTTTGCATCTGCCCACCGGACAGCTGATTTGGTTTTTTGCTAATCTGATCTTCAAGTCCCACATCAATAAGTGCTTTTTTTGCGCGTTTTTTTCTTTCGGCAGAGCTTACTCCTGATAATGTTAAAGCAATTTCAACATTGTCAAGAACAGAAAGATGCGTTATAAGATTGTAATTTTGAAATACAAATCCGATAGTTGCGTTTCTGTAGGAATCCCATTCGCTGTCACGGAAGTCTTTTGTGGACTTGTCACCAAGAAGCAAATCACCTTTTTGGTATTTATCCAGACCGCCTATTACGTTCAGCATAGTTGTTTTTCCACATCCGGAAGGTCCCAGAATGGAAACAAATTCATTTGTCCTGAATTCTAAATTTATATCAACCAGAGCATGGGTAATCATATCCCCTGCTATATAATCTTTTGAAATATTTACTAATTTTAACAATCACTTTCTCCTTGTATTTAATAATTACTATGCAGTTTACTATTCTTTTGTGAACTGAATATGAAATATTTATTAATTGCTGTATTTTATAACAATCACTACATCATTACCCTATAAAATGCTTATCAAGCCATGGAATTGCATGATATTCTTTAAAAAAATGATTTTCAACATCAACATTTGCATATTCAAAATATGTTTGTAGCGTTATATTTTCTGGAATTGACTCATATTCGCGGAGCCGATCTTCTGGGTTTTTAAATTTTTTATAATAATGAATTTCCAAATTTTCCTGCTTTTCACATTTATTAAAACTGTCTCTTATAATATCTAAATCAGCTGTTACTCCCCCCTCTGTAAACAGAAACAACTTAGGTGCGCTTGCCGCAAGTAAATCTATATAAGTAAACCATTCAAACATATTGGGAATTTCATGCCAAAATCCACCAAGTATTTCACCCTTTTTTAGGGCGTTTTTTCTTTTTAATCTATTCCCGCTGAAGTCATTGTAAATCACTGCCTTAATATCATTGCTTATTACGGCCAATACTGCTGCCGTTTCTGCACCAAGAGAATGAGCACTTACTGCCAACTGTTCTTCATTTATATATTTTTGTTTTTTCATCCACTCAATTAAACAAAGTTTTTGATGTGTGGAAATACCAATATAGTTTCTTCCCATCATAAGCATTCTTGCGGAAAATTCACTTCTGTCTCCCCAAATATTAGCTTCTTCTGATTTCAATTCTCCAACTCCAAGGTTTTCCACCGCAATTGCTACATACCCCGCCTGAACAAAGTGCCAAGCCATTCTGTTATGATATGGGTGCTTATTTGGTGTCGCTTTTCCATCAAGTTCTGGTTCATTGGCTAAGAGTTCCTTGGTCCCTGATGAACCAGATATACACAGAACCCCGGGGATTTTATTGTTATTTGTCAAATTAGGTATTAAGACCAGAAATGGGACAGCTGAATATGGTTCTGGATAAATGATATGTTTTTCTATTGTATAATCATCATATTCTTTTTTCCACACCAGATTAGATTGACCGGATAAATCGCCGTTTTCAGGAAGTTTAAGCAACTGCTCAAGTTTTCTGACAACACCGGTTTTCCAGATTTTAAATTCATCATTACTAAAACCCGGGTTATAGGCCATCTTTTGTTTCAGGTTTTTATAATATTCATGCAAAAAATCTTCTGTTTTAATATGTGCATTTCTATTTTTTGCAATCTCATAAACATTCATATTCACTCCTTCGTTCTTTTAAATTATACATTAATAAACTGTTATTAGAGACAATAATATTAAGCCCCCCTGATTGGATGAAATCCATCTCCGGCGGTTCAGATAAATATGCTTTGCAATCTTTGTCTGCTCCAACATGATAATATTCACTCGTTTCAAACCTGATGCATGAAATTATCATTCATGTTGCCGCTGACGTTCCTCGATTGCTTTGCAATCTGCGGTACGTCAGTGATTAGCCCGTTAAAAAAAGAGCCGCCTGGAGGGGCGGCCTGGTAATAGAGGGGAAAAGAAATATATTCATTTTATTTTTTAATTTCAGGTATGCATGCAAATCCTTCTTTTAGCATATCGTCAGTGTAGTCCACATCGGTAAGCTTTCCGGCATTGTATGCTTCATATGCAGAAAGGTCGAAGTGTCCGTGTCCGCTAAGGTTGAAGAGAATTGTCTTTTCTTCGCCGGTTTCCTTGCATTCGAGGGCTACATCCATTGCAGCTCTGATGGCGTGGGCTGATTCAGGCGCCGGTAGTATTCCTTCAGCCCTTGCAAACTGTACTGCAGCTTCAAATGTTTCAGTCTGATGGACAGCTCTTGCTTCAATAATACCGTCATTAACAAGTTTGCTGAGCAACATGGAATCACCATGATATCTTAATCCACCGGCATGTATTCCGGGAGGCATGAAATCATGACCCAGGGTGTACATCATTGTAAGCGGTGTGAATTTGCCTGTATCACCAAAGTCATATGTGAATTTGCCTTTGGTTAATGTAGGACATGCGCATGGCTCAACCGCAATAAACCTTGTGTCTTTTTTACCATCAAGTCTTTCCTTTACAAACGGAAATGCAATCCCGGAATAATTGGATCCACCGCCGCAGCATCCGATAACAATATCCGGATAATCATCAATCTTTTCAAATTGTTTAATTGCTTCTTGACCAATTATCGTCTGATGTAAGATTACGTGGTTAAGAACACTTCCAAGACAGTAATTCGTGTCATCATGTGTTGCCGCATCTTCAACCGCTTCACTAATAGCCATTCCAAGACTTCCGAGTGAGTCGGGATCCTGCGCAAGGATGGCTCTTCCCGTATTGGTATCCATGCTTGGACTTGCTACGATTGTAGCTCCGAAAGTTTCCATCAGGTGTTTCCTGTAAGGTTTCTGGTCATAACTGACTCGAACCATATAAACTTTACATTCAAGGCCAAACATCTGAGCCGCTATACTAAGGGCTGATCCCCACTGTCCGGCTCCTGTTTCTGTTGACAGTCTGGTAATACCCTCAACTTTATTGTAGTAAGCTTGTGGAATTGCCGTATTAAGCTTATGGCTCCCCGAAGGCGTGGCGCCTTCATACTTGTAATATATTTTTGCAGGAGTTCCAAGGAATTTTTCGAGTTCATATGCCCTGCATAACGGGGTAGCCCTAAAAGACTTATATTTTTCCTGCACTTCTTCAGGTATATCAATATACCTCTCCTGCGAAACCTCCTGTGCTATTAAACCCATCGGGAATATCGGCGTAAGGTCCGCCGGACCAACCAATTCCTGGGTTTGCGGGTTCAGATAGGGCTTCAGGCCTTTTAAATCCGCCTGAATATTATACCATTGCTTAGGTAATTCGCTTTCATCCAAATAAGTTTTGTACGGTACTTTTTTACTCATACTAATCTCTCCTATTCTATACTAATCTTTTGCCAATCTTATCGGAATCATGGCCCCGCCTCAATTGAACTTGTTGATATTATACAATGTTTGTATAATATGTGCAAGAAATATTTATTACTTTTTTACCTTAAGAAGGATACTGTATAACCCAAATTTCAAATATGCAATAAGCATTAGCTAAGCAAGTCGATGGTTTCTCCGGCAGTATGCAAAACTTTTTTTTGTATACCGGGTACTGTAAAAATATATCTGATATCATATTTCGCTGTATTCACAGCAGTAATGATGCCATCCATACACGTTATATCAATATCCACTAAATTATCGCTCATACTCAGCATTCCTCTTTCAGCATCTGCATTCGAAGAAAAACCTTTTATATAGTATCTGCAAATAGCATCGCCGTTTTTTATAGTTGTCCTTCCCGGGAAAATTTTCATTTTGTTTTCCGTAAATGGAATATTCTCTTTGGCAAAAACACCAATCTCGGAAAAATTAACCGATATCCTGCTTTCGCGCGTTCTAATAACGTATAAATCGTCATCCCTGCATGTTATAACAGTATCGCTATATTCCTTATCCATTTTATCAACCCCTGTATTTGGAAGGGTTATTACGGCAAAAACATCTGTTTTTTCACCCTTTTCCATAATACTGGATTCGTGTTTGTTTAAAATCAAAGTATCCTCAAGACCTTTCCATTTGGGATAATTATGCCTGTTCAGATATTCAACACCGCCGCTGCCATACAGGAGGTATCCGATTACATTATCTATATTTATGTGCCTAAGGTTTCTTCGGCTTACCTTCAGATTATCACCGTCGTAATATCCGTAAAACCTTGTTGCCTTGCCGTCGAAGTATATGTCTTTGTGTCCTTTTGCACATTCGGGTAAAAACTTGAAATTCTCATTACCTATGCTGATTCTGCCGGTTTCGAATGTTTCTATTTCCACTCTGCGAATCGCTTCTACTTTTTCAACATAGACAGCCTTGCCGTCAGGCAGGGCAGTAAACGATGTCATCTGCATCAGAGCTTCGTCAGCTCTAGGCGTCTTGGCAATAATTGAAAAACCGGATTCGTACTCCTCAATATTT
>JAUVJE010000233.1 GCA_030592355.1 Clostridia bacterium | reverse complement strand
CTGCATCATGGCCTTCGATTACCTTGACTTTATCAGCTCCTGAATCAAAACAAGCTCTTATAGAGGCATTTAATTCACCTGTCATGAGCCCCCTTTGGTATTTGTCCTTTTCCGTCAGCGGCTCATGCTTATCAAAATCCACAATTCCGCTAACACCCTCAAGGTCGGTCCATATTAAAACATTCATTGGTTGCTTCCTGCACAAAGGTGCTATTTTAAAGGTTCTTCAAGAACTCTGCCGAATATATCATTTGCCTTAGTCAAAGCTTCACTCCGGGTTGCGGCGGGACCGGCAATAATAGTGCTCCCGGCTATTTCATGAATATCAACATCATCACTATCCGTAAGCGAAATTACCAAACTGGACACATTCAGGGGCATTGAAACATATCCTTTTTCAATAAACCTCATTTTTTCTCCACTTTCATCAAGATAGATAAGGACTCCAATTTTTTTAGGGGTGAATTTTATCTGGATATTTTGCTCCTGATACTCTGAAGGTATATCCCATCCTTCAATTTTAATTTTCCCGGTAAACCTCGTGCCTCCCAAAAGACGTCTATTCATATGCCCGTTTATAGATATTGAAACTGATTCTGAATAGCTTTGGCTACCGTCAATAAACATTACTCCGTTAAAATCGTTGCTGACCTCTTTTGGCCAGATATAAATAGGAAAAAATACTGAAAAAGCCGATACTATTATCATCAATGCGAGTATTCCGTATTTTCTAATTATATTCATAAATATTCCTTTCAAACTTTTCTTATTAGAAACTTTGTCGGTAATATCCATTATAGCATAACGCAGGGAGTGGTATAATTATGAAGTATTGCAAAACCTATGTGCAAATCTTTAGTTTGTAATTATATTTAGTTGTGTAATATGTCCAGTTTTATGTATGCGGAAGGATTAATATGAATTCATATTTGTTTCTGCCAAGGGACGGCAAATTGAAAGACCACAGCGACTATCTTCTTAGGGCCGATGTAATCGCTATAGACACCGAAACAACCGGCTTGGATCCTCATACTAAGAATCTTCGTCTGGTGCAGCTTGCAGTTCACGGAAAACCGGTTCTGGTTATTGATTTTTATTTACTTGATGAAATTAATGTAAAAATTCTATCAGAGGTTTTATTAACAAAGTCGGTCAAAATCTTTCAGAACGCCAAATTTGATTTACAGTTCTTGCGCGCATCAGGATTTGCGGTAAATGGTCCTATATTCGACACGATGCTTGCAGCCCATCTGCTTCGGACATCAAGGGGACCAAAAAGGCTGGGACTTGGGGCTCTTGTTGATTTTTTCCTTGGTGTGAAATTGCTAAAAGAGGAGCAAAGAAGCGATTTTAGCGGCGAACTTCGTGAAGCTCAGCTTGAATATGCTGCCAATGATGCAAAAGTGCTTCTTGAGCTTCGAAGTGTAATGACTCCTGCCTTAAAATCCAATAATATGATTAACATAGCAAAAATAGAATTTGAGTGTGTAAAAGCGGTTGCTGAAATCGAGTTTTCCGGAATACTGCTGGATATGACCCAGTGGGAAGTTTTAACTAAAAAAACTAAAGAAGAATATAAGACAGCTGAGCAAAAGTTGCTTGATTACGCCGGCAAATCGATTGTTCAGCCTGACTTTTTCGGTAATCAGACAATTGTAGGATTAAATCTTAACAGCAACAAACAAATCCTTGCATTGCTAAATGATAACGGTGTTTCGGTTGAAGATACATCCAAGCGTTCTTTGTCACCTTATAAGGAAGAACCTATTGTGAAGAATCTGCGCGAATTTAGGAAAGCCTCTAAAATGCTCAGCGGTTTTTTAGAACCCATGCCTTCGGCAATAAACCCAAAAACCAGAAGAATCCATGCCCATTATGGACAAATTGGCGCGTACAGCGGCCGCATGAGCTGTGGCAATCCCAATATACAGCAGATTCCACGGGACAATGCATTTAGAAGTTGTTTCATTCCCGCCTTGGGCTACAGCATGGTGATAGCTGATTATTCACAAATAGAACTGAGGGTGGCGGCGCAGATTGCTCATGACGAAAGGATGATAGAAGCATACAGGACCGGCGGCGACCTACATATACTTACCGCCTCTCTTGTAACAGGAACCCGGATTGAAAATATTACAAAATCCCAGCGCCAAGCTGCAAAAGCTATAAACTTCGGGCTTATTTTTGCCATGGGCGCCCGTGGTCTGCAGGCATATTCCCAAGATGTCTACAATGTGGATATGACAATTGAAGAAGCTGAGGATTTTCGGGAAAGGTATTTCGAAGCATATAAAGGCATCAGCCGCTGGCATGATTCAATTAAGAAAAACCCTCCGAGGGTTTCAAGGAGTTTAACCGGAAGACGCTACTTTCACCGTGAAGATGCGGGACTTGCAGGTTTATATAATACCCCGGTGCAAGGCAGTGCCGCGGATATTGTAAAAAATGCCCTTGGTATGCTTGTTAACACGCTTAAAGGTACAAAAGCTATGATTATCGGTGTTGTCCATGATGAAATCCTTCTTGAAGTTCCGTCCGGGAACTCTTTTAAAGCGGCTGCAATTCTAAAACGGACAATGGAAGAAGCCGGAAAGAAATATATGCCTGATGTTCCCCTTGTTGCCGAGGCTAAGATAGCATCATCATGGGCTGAAAAATAACCTGACGGGTTAATTTGGTACGCTATAAGTGTAAGTGCAATAACATAAAAATGTTTTGCATTTGCACTTATTTTTTTTACAATGAGAGAGTAATTGGTCGGGCGAGGGTTAATTTGGATTTAAACAT
>JAUVJE010000040.1 GCA_030592355.1 Clostridia bacterium | reverse complement strand
TATATATTTAATATTTCCGCTTCTATCAATTATTCTGGATTTAATATTATATGGTATTTCACCTGCCGTAGCCTGACTGCTTTTCTCAGCAAAATCCGCAAAATCATCAGGATGTATAAATTCAATATATTTTTCCTGGGATGCTGCAAAATTTTGTGGCTTATGCCCTATCATCCTGTAAATCTCATCGGACCAGAAACTGGTGTTGTTCATATAATCGCGTTCCCAGTGGCCTATGTGTGCGATTTCTTCCGCCAACTTCAATCTGCGCTGGCTCTCAACCAGATTATTCTCATTTTCTTTATATTCGGTGATATCCAACAGGGTTCCCATTGATTTTACTGCATTCCCGGAATTGTCTTTTATATATGTTCCCTTGGAGCGCACATGGCGAATTCTACCATCAGGTAAAATTATTCTATTCTCGAATTCATAATCTTTGCCTGTTTCAGCGGACTCTCTGATGATTTTTTCTATTCTTTCAATATCATCCGGATGGGTAACACCCATTATACTGTCATAATCAGCATCCTTTTTCCCGGGGTCAATTCCGCAAATCCTATAAAAACCGTCTGAGCATTTGTATTCATTGGTTTTCAAATCCATTATCCAGTTGCCCATCAGCGCTATTTCTTCAGCTTTTTTTAGACGAATTTCATTCTGAATCAACTCTTGTTCAAACAATCTTGATTTAGTAATATCATCACCGGACGACAATGTTCCCGAAACAGTTCCATCTTCATCCCTAATAACTGTATTGCTCCATCTAATTATCTTTTGTTCACCGGATTTAATAACTACCGGATTCTCAAAATATTGCCTATCCTCCGTCGCAGAATTTATCACTTCAATACGGGTTTTATCAATACCGGCTTTTAATTCTTCCGGGAGAAAATTCTCCACCCAATTTTTCCCAATTATTTCAATTTCATCATAACCAAGGATTTCACAGCCCTTTCGATTGATGAAAATAACCTTTCCTTCTAAATCCAGCATTATAATTATAGAATCTACAAAATTCAAATACTTCCAGAATTTTTCTCGTTCGTACTTTTTGTTCCCTGTTGATTTTTCAGTTGTCATAATTTACCTCTTAAAACAGATTATAAAATAAATTTATGCTCAAATCAATTTCTTTTTTTAATGCTTAATAATAAATATTAAAAACCTATATAAACATTGTTGTATTGCATGCATTATTCAGCTACAATGATGATGATTTTACTATCGGGGGTTTAATGAGCAGATATAAACCGGCAAATAAAAATGTTCTAAGCGCAACTTTAAGTTCATTTGTTTTAATGGCGCTTTACGCCGTATTGCTTAACATGGTTGGAGAACTCCTACCCTCTATTATGGACGAATACGGTCTTTCCATGTCACAGGGCGGACTGTTGCAGACAACCTTCAACATCGGGGGCGCGGCAACCTTGATAGGAATGCTGTATTTTTCTGATAAAGTTAGGAAATCAAAACTTGTTTATTATAGTTTTATCATAACTTCAGTTGCCCTTGCAGCTGCTGGTGTTTATACCGGTTCTTATGTGATGCTGTTGATTGCATTCGCAGTACTTGGGAGTTCGACAAAAGTTTTTGATGTCTCTGTAAATGCTTTTGTCAGTGATATAAATACGAGGGGGCGGGAATTTTTCCTTCAATTGCTGCACATGTCTTTTGGTATTGGAGCTGTACTTGGTCCTGCATATGCCTCGTTCATGATAATGAATGATTACGGATGGAAATCCGCCTTGTGGTTTCTGGCGGCCGTGTATGCAATTGTGCTCCTTTCTTCTTTTTTCACAATGATGAAACCCTCTGCGATTATTGAAAAAGACCATAAATCAATTAACCACAAGTCTCTTAAAATTCTATCCCTTTTAAAGAATCCACAGGTATGGATTCTTTTTGCCGGCGCAGCGTGCTTCAGCGGGGCTTATGTAGGATTGGTTACCTGGTTTCCGTCATATGCAGAAAGATTACCGGGCAGCATAGGACCTCTTTCCGGTATTATTCTCTCTTCTTATTTTCTGGGTTTCGTAATCAGCCGGGGCATCGCATCCTTCATCCTGACTATTAGTAATGCCAGATTTTTAATAATAATGACCAGTTTTATAGGTGGGCTTGCTTTTATAACAGCTTTTCTGATTGCACAACCATGGGCATTTTTTGTTTTCCTTATTTTAGCAGGATTCTTTGCAGGTGCGACTTTACCTATGATTATTTTTGTTGCATGTGTATCATTCCCTAACAATACGGGAGGAGTTACAACAATTCTATATATTGGTATTTCCATAACCGCAATGTTAGTACCGTATTTAATGGGTGTGATAGGAGATATTTTTGGTATAGAGAAAGCTATGCCAATCGTGGCATACCTTATGTTTATCGCTGCAATATCTTCTCTATTGTTGAAAAAGTTTGATTAAGCGAGAATCTCAACTGCTTTTTCAAATAATCTGATAGCTGAATCATCCCCCAGCGACCTCATATCTGTTTTAACACCATACCAATCTTTATTTGGCATTGATTTCTCATCGGGAATATATAAAAGGTCAAAGTTGTTCAATGTGGTCACAATAAGGTTTCTTTTATTATTCAAAGCGGCTAAATTTTTATACATTTGCACAAACCACTCGCCGGGAACGAACAGTATATCCGTATTCCCAAATCTGAACAGCTGCAATTCAATTTCCATTTCTTTTCCGGCGGACAACAGGCTTACGTCAAGCTGTTTTAATATCCTGCGCCATTTGAATACAGATTCATTATCGATATTTTTTTGAGATTTCATCTCTGAACATACATTTTTAAATCTCTCCCTTGCTTTGCCGGGATTGTTAACGAATTTTCCTACGGGCAATGTGAATTTTTCATATATATATTCAAAAGTTGAATTATCTCCGGAAATTCTCCCTGACTTCTTTATCGCTTCATTAACTGAATTGAAAAAATTTGTCCCTATGGTTTTTGCTTCTTCATCACTACCCTCTGCTACATATTTACCTGAGTTTATATTTCCGGCGCATCCCTGCCAATATGCCAGAGTAGTATTTTCTCCATATTTTTCTTTAAGAAGATTTTCAGATATATATGGAAAATCAGGCGACACTTTTGTTGTCTTTCCTCCTCCGTAAGCTGATGGGTGGCAGGCCAGATTAGCAAAAACAAAAACGGGTTTGTCATTTGAATCATGGAATGATATTGTCCTGACATTGCGGTCGACTATACCTTCCGGAGCGTTTCTGAGTTCGTCATCTGCGCATATGGACCATCTTGTTACGGGCAACACCCGGTTGCTTACAATACCGGTGGTTTCGGCGACACCAAATTTTATCTGATATGCACTCATATTTTGAGCGGCTTTAATTCCCGCGTCTACTGTATTTCCAATTACTTTATTCATCCAATCCCTGTCGAGAACTTCAAATCCCTGTTTACGTGCTTCTTCGTCCTGAAGATCCCAAACCCAGGGACTTGCATGGGTATGGGTCCCGGTTATAACTATATTTTGAAAAGGGATTCCGGTTTTATCCGTAATGATTTTTCTGATTTTCTGGTTTACACTTTTAGTCAGACCTACGATTTCGCAGACAATAATCAAGTATGTGCCCTTCCCGTTTGACAGGGCCAATGCTTTTGCCGATATATCATGATGGGGATAAATCATATGATTCAATCCAAGCCGACCGGGTACAGGCTTTTCAGGAGATATATCTCTTGTTGCAAATCCAGCTTTAATCTTTTTCATATTTCATATCCTTTACTAAATGTTTTAAAACTTCTCTGTATTTTACAAGAGCTTTTGTTCCGCTTTCGGATAGTTTGTATTCAGCTTTACCGGTTTTTTCAAACCATCCATAATAATTATTATATAAAATTATCGTAGTTTTATCAGAACAACCCATTTTCTTTAGAATCTTCGTTTTTGTTGTTCCGTTTTTCTTCAGACAATAGGCAATAACAAGGGCATTTTCTCTGTATGCCGTAACCAGCTTGGTGCGTACGCTGCCACCGGTGTTATAGTCTTTTGACCTTCCGTCATATTCCTTTAATAACTTTGCTGTTTTTCTGGATGAAGCCGCTTTACTCTTATTTATATCAAATTTTCCCGGTTTGAAAACAACCGCCGCATAAGGCACCTCAGAATCCATCGCAACATAAATTAGTCCAAGGCTAAGGCGTCTTAATAAGTATTCCCTATCTTTTATATCTTTGTTGAATCGCTTTTTATAAGACGCACGGGGTATGGCAATATATACATTATCTGTCATTCTCTGCCTTTTTACCGCCTGCATGAGAAGTTTCAGGTTAAAGGCTGTCTTCATTTCAACGATTAGTAGTTCCTCTCCCCTCATAGCAACAATATCCACATCAGAAACTTCTCCTCTGATTACATACCCGTCTTCTTCAAGAAGCTTTTTAACCGGAAGATATAATTCTGTTTCTCTCATACAATCTCCGTCTTATAGTGGTATCCTAACCAACCCATATCCTGAAAATGTACCCTTTGGAATCCGGATGAGTGTTTTGCCATTTTTATCTTCGGTGTATAATTCAATTTCTTCATCAATTTCAACGGACAGAAGATAAGCTTTCTGAACTCCGGGGACATTTATTATGAGTTCTATTGAAAAGTCTTTTTTGGAATTTTCCATAAAAGTAGGAATAGTATCAGAATGGCATGCTTCCCTAATCTCACAGTCAAGGGTTCCGGTCGTATTTATAACATGCACCAGCATATTTCCCCCTGTATGGTCATAGGAATAATAACAATTGACCAACTCGTTAAAAGAGGTTCTCTCAATCATTTTTTCAGCATATGCTGAGATAATTTTATCCGCCGCATGCGCCATCCGGTGCGCCTTATATTCAGGAAGAGTTTTTTTATCCACACTTCCTCTCCACCTATCCACACTGAATGGCTTATAATAGTTATTATCAAGATTCGTTTCACCTAAAAGCACAATGCGTCCATCACCCAGAGAGTAAACTACTGCCTCGCCGATTGTTTCGGGTTCAGCGGGCATATCAAGGGCTTTTTGAATTTCATTTACTGTTCTGTATGTGCCGTCAGGCTTTTTCACCCCCGGTCTGCCGGTGTATACAACGGTTCCACCTTTTTCAGCAAATCGGTTTATTTTTTCATATTCGCTGTCATCCATAATCATTACATCTGGTACAAGAAGGCATTTGTGTGCAGAATTATCTATTTCGTTTTCAGATGCAAATATCATATCCGTAGAATAACCTGCAAAAGTGAGTGCCTGAGACCAACTTTTTACTGCTGTTATGTGCACGCATTTTTCCGGATTGCAGAAATTTGCCGTCTCGTATGACCAATATATTGAGATGTCTGCTCTTTTTTTCTGTTTAAAAAGAATTTCCTTGTGTTTCTTCTCAAAATTTCTGAAAACTAATTCAATTTCACACATATCTTCACCCTCGGGGGTAGCGGTAAACAGCTGCCCCCAGGCCATTGCCAGAGCCCATGTAAAATAGAAACTATCATACCTGTCGGGATAAAACATGGACATCGACGGAATATCTTTTAGTCTGCCCATATTGAATCTATGCCTGGATTCTGTAAGAAACTGCGGCCATGAATGCTTGATTACAAATGAGAAGCAGTTTTCCTGGAAAACCCAATCCCATATATGCAGGGCTTTTTCAAATGGATAAGATGTCCAGTTAAATGTAATGTTTCCCGATACATAATTGGGTCTGAGCAAATTAAGCCCAAGGCTTTTAAAATGTTTGTTGACGTCTTCTTGGAATCTTAAAGTAGAATCTTTCCTGAATTTTTCCCATGCTATATAAACCGGGTTATCGAAATCCCCATGGAATTCCTCCCACTCGCTTCCCGCCTTCGGCATATCATATCCGTATTGCTCTTTAAATAATTTGGTGCAATATTCACATGCACAGGCATTTCCAAAACCAAAAAACTGTACATCATCCGTCATTATTCCGTCAATGCCCGTATATTTATAGAGCTTTTCAAGATACTCAAAATATTCTTTTCGGTACTCTTCATTATTAAAGCACTTGCACCAGCCTTTATAATTGGACCGCGCCCATTCACCTGTCCTGCCGTCTATTTGCCTGTAGCCTTCGGTGCCCTTGATCCTGTCATTGTTAACATATTCCCTCAGACCTTCCCATGAGGCCATGGAACTGTGGCGTTTGTTAAGCACCCGCTCAATATAGTCCCAGTCATCTTCACTAAGTGGATCCCACGTGAGGTGCGATGAGTGGTGCTCTACCACTTTGATACCGTATTTATGGCAGGATTCAACTACGTTTTTCAGACACTCGTTTATTAATTCCCAATGCTCTTTCATACACCAACGGAAATGAGTACTGCTGAAAGTCATAACGATATTTATTCCTGATTCAGCCATTTTGCGGGCCTTTTCATCAAAGTCTTCTTTTTTAAAATGGAAAATTTCTTCGTCGTTGTACCAGAAAAAACCAAATTTAGCATCCCACTTATTCATATCACACCTCTGTTATATCTTTGTCTTTTCATACAGATTGGGCACTGACACTTTGTGGTCAACACAAAAATGGTATCCTGCGCCTCCTCTGCTAACCGGTCTATTTACGATATTTTTTCTTGGTCTGTAGTAATAGAGAACATCATCATAGGACAATTTTTTCTTATAATCGCCTAAGTTTACCAAATCGAAATTTGCAGTTGTAATTTTAAAGACATCGTATCCCAGATTCCTTGATATAGATAATGCCTTTAAAAATACTTCCGGCCCTATAACACCTGAGCCAAAGTTCAGGAATACACCGCCATCCAGCCTGGTTACAGCTTCACAGTATCTTTTAAAATCAACACCGCTGGCCGCTCCTATAGCGCCCATTTTACAGTCGGGATGCTGGTGAATTATATCCGTTCCAAGTGCAACATGATATGTAGCAGGAACATTGTTCAGATACGCCTGGTAAAGCACACAGTCGTCCCGATATGGAAACAGTTCGGGATGTTGGTCAATGTAAACAGCCAGGCTCTCTCCATAACCCATACCCAGTTCAGCACCCTTATTTATAGCCTCATTCATCATTTTTCCAGTTTCTTCCCACATGCCGAACGACCCATCTTCGATTGCGGTCGGAACATCTTCCGAAGTTCCTCCATGGTAAGCCAGTTCAAAATCATGGATACTCACGGCTCCATTCCCGGCAATGTGCGTTATGGTTTTGTTCTTCATCATTTCAATGATATAACGGGACAGCTTGTTCTTTATGACATGCGCACCCATTGAGAATATTACAGGACGGCCACTTTCCCTTGCTTTGATGATATTTTCAACAACCCTGCCAAAATCCCTGTTATCCCAAACAGGAACTTTATCTTTTTCAGGATTGAATAGATTGTCTATCCTGACAAGATCCTTACGGCCTTTTACAGACCATGTTCTAATTTTTGAAAAATCAAGTGCCTTGTATTTCATAATTACAAACCCAGTAAGAATCGATATGTCTCATCCATGAAGAACGGTATACCTTCATGCTTGAAATCCGGATATACCTTAATTTGTTTATCACATTCCATGTTATTGTATGCCGCGAATACGGTTGAAGGAGGACATATATCGTCCAACAGACCGATTCCGCACATTATACGGCCTTTTATTCTTTTTGCGATGTTTACCAGGTCTATATATCCTAATTTAAGAAAAATTTCATTTTCTCTCTTATGTTCCGGATCGAATGCCTTGAAATAATACCGAAGTTCATCATATGCGGCAACATTCAAATCCATATCCCATACGCGCTTGTAGTCGCAGAGGAACGGATGCAGCGGTGCAGCCCTTTTGATTCTCGGCTCCAGCGCAGCGCAGGCAATAGCAAGTGCTCCGCCCTGAGAATTCCCATAGCAGCCGACACGGGTTTCATCTACATCATCCATCTCCATTATTATTCCTGCGAGTTGAGCACAATCCAGATATATATGACGGAACATCAGATTATGTTTATCTCCGTCCAAACCACGGACTATATTCCCTTTGATGGTGGTTCCTTTGAATCCACCGGTGTCTTCGGATTTACCGCCCTGTCCCCTTGTATCCAAGGCAGCTACTGTATAACCAGCCTGAGCAAAGCCTAAAAATTCGTTCCAGCCTCCGCTGCTTCCATAATAGCCGTGAAATTTTATGACTGCAGGGTTTTTATCTTCAGGAGGGTTCTCAGGCTTTAGTAATTTCGCGTAAATTCTTGCGCCTTTAACTCCTGTGAAGTACATATCGTAGCATTTTACACCGGGCCACTGGAATTCAGACGGGATCAGTTCAATTTTCGGATTCAATGATTTCATTTCTTTCAGGGCATTGTCCCAATACTCATCTATATCCGCAGGACAAATCTCAGAACCCATGTATTTGCGTAATTCTTCCAAAGGCATGTCTAAAACCGGCATTTAATTTACCCCCGTCTTTTCTTATTAATCATTTTATATCATTCTGCCCCCAATAAAAAGTATTCCTTCGCGTTTTTTTATAATTGCACATTCATTTATGATGCGATATTATTAACTGATACTAAATTGCATTAATCGGGGGAACACATGACAAAGGTTAAGAAAGAGTATCCTGCATGGAGAAAATGGTTTTTCGGCGCAGGCGATACAGCTGCGACATTGTCACATACCATCATTGCATTTTTCTTTCTTATTTATCTTACGGATGTTATAGGAATCCGGCCTGCATTAGCCGGTTCAGTCGTATTGATAGGTAAAATTTGGGATGCAGTAACCGACCCTTTAATTGGGCACATTTCCGATAACACACGGTCCCGTTTCGGCCGCAGGAGAATTTTCCTTCTTGTTTTTGCCCTTCCTCTTGGCGTCAGTTTTTTCTTCCTCTGGGCATTGCCTCAGGGAATTCCAGAAATGACTGTTTTCGCATTAGCTGTAATTGCCTATATGGTTCATATGACATTTATGACACTGGTGGCGGTTCCTTATCAGGCTCTGCTTCCTGAAATGGTTGACGATTATGACCAAAGGACATCTTTCACAGCCTACAGAATGCTGTTTTCCATACTTGGCGGACTCCTTGCCGTGGCTATACCGGACATTATCGTGGGAGGTTACTCAGACAAACACACTGGATTCATGGCAATGGCTGTAATATTTGCGGTTATTATATCAATAGCACCCCTATTCCCCTTCTTTGGATGTTACGAAAAGGTAAAGGAAGTGGAAAAGCAACCTTTTCCCGGTTTCAAGGCCTATTTAAAGCCCATTTTCAATAATATCCCGTTCAGGCTCGCTGTCTTAATATACTTCTTCACTTGGTCAGGAATAGCTTTGGTAGAAACCATGTTCCTGTATTTTTTCACTTATTGGCTTGGGAAGGCCGACCTATTTTTGACAGTAGTAGCTATGTTGTTTATTCTTGCGGCGGCGTTTCTACCCATATGGGTCAAGCTCTCTGAAAAACTTGAAAAAAGCACAGCTTACATTATCGGAATATGTGAACTTGCCGCGGCTCTTATATTAATTATTTTCATCACACCCCAAACTCCTGTTTGGGTAATATATGTACTGGTTGTGTTCCTTGCATTTGGCGTAAGCGCGGCTCATGTCATGCCGCATACGCTTATTCCCGACTGTATCGATTACGGTACTATGGTATCAAAAAAGAAGTCTGAAGGCGTATATTACGGATTGATAACATTCTTCCATAAAATGGGTGTTGCGGTCGTTATATGGATATCCGGGCTTGTTCTGGATATTACAGGATATGTGAATCCAGAAGTCTACGGTGAGGCAGTACAACCTGATTCCGCACTCTGGGCAATCAGAGCAATGCAAGGACCGATTCCTGCGGTGATTCTTCTGGTTGGGGTATTCTTTGTCATCATATACCCCATAACACGGAATAAGCATAAAGCAATCTCGCGCAGACTGCAAAAAAGAGAGGATATGTAAAATGAATTATCATATAGTCAAAGTAACAAACAATCGTCTTTTAAGGGCTTTCATAAATTTCCCATATGAATTATATAAGGATGACCCAAACTGGGTGCCTCTTATTAAATTATACACAAAGCAAACGGTAAAAGGGAAAAACAACATGCTGTTTTCAAATGGAATACATATAATTTACATTCTAAAAGACGGCAAACAAACCATCGGCAGGCTCATCGCAGGAATAGATTATAAAAAAAATGAAGAAACTGATACAAAGCGAGGGTATATAACTTTATTCGAATGCATCAATGATAACAAAGCTTCTTCCATGCTTTTTGATTATGCTATAGATTGGTTGCGCAACAATGGTATGAATTGGATTGAAGGTCCCATATCTCCTTCGGATGGAGATGATTACAGGGCTTTGCTTTACAGGGGGTTTGATTCTCCTCCTGTGCTTTTCGACAGCTATAATCCTAAGTATTATCTCGATTTATTCGAAACTTATGGTTTTGAAAAGTATCGTGATTTTTACGCATTTCACTTTGTGGCTGATAGGTTCCCCACCGACAGGTTCGTTAAGGTTGTTGAATATGCAAAGAAAAAATATAATTTCAGAATCGATACTATAAATATTAAAAATATCGACGGTGAGATTGAGGATATTAGAGCAGTTCTTCTAAAAGCCGTCCCCGACAGCTGGACTCATTTTGTTATTCCTTCCGTTGAGGATATAAAAAAAGAAGCTAACATGCTGATGAAATTTCTTGACCCGGAACTTGTTTGCATTGCCAGAAAAAATGATACTAACGAACCCATAGGTTTTGTAGTAGGCACACCTGATTACAACCAGGTATTCATAAAAATGAACGGCCGATTATTCCCTTTTGGTATCTTCAAACTATTTTATTATAGAAAGAAAATTACACGCATCAGAATTTTTATGCAGTTCGTGATTCCCGAGTTCCAGGGAAGGGCTGTCAATGCAGCTATCTTTTACAGCTATATGCGTAATGCAAAGAGAAAAGGCTTAATCGAAGCAGAGGGTTCTACGGTCGGCGAGGAAAATGCACAGGCTCTCAGGGTTCTTGAAGCTGCGGGTGGCAAACGCTATAAAACCTACCGTATGTATAAAATGGACATATAGTCATTAACCTTGTGCTATAATCAATGCATTGTATTTCGTCCTTTTTGGATGCTGTTTGTATTGTAGGAGGTATTTATGAATAATTCCGGTAAAACCAGCGGCTGTCTTCTCGCAGTAATTATATTTCTGATAGTAGTCATAATCGCAATGGCGGCGGTTTTCTTTATATTCTTCCTTAACAAATCCGGCATACCTGATGTAGATGAATTTATTTCCGAAGTTGAAAGTTCGGAAAGAACCACCGATAACAACAGCTCAATAATCGACATAATAAAAATTGAATCCAAAGAAAGCGGAGTTTCCGAAATCAGTATTTTTCTCACTAATGCAGATTTGACCGCATTGGTAAATGATACTGTTGACAGCAATAAAGATATACCTTTTGAAGACTTGCTTATCAATTGTAACGCAGATGAAACCATTGACGTTACAGGTGTTGTCACAGATTTGTCACTCTATGCTGACGCTGCGGATATACCTCCCATTGTAAAGTCGTTGATAACGTCTGCTAATGGGAAACGTATTTATATTACCCTTTATATAACCCATATCGGCGGCAGTGAATTTGACATAGACATTCAAGCTATAAAAATTGGCAAAGTTAACATTCCGATAATGCAGTCGATTCTCGACCCAATGACTGATAATATTGCCCAGATGCTAAAAGACCAAATCGATTCTCAGGAAAACTTCGAGTTGAAGAATTTTAAAATTGAAGAAAATCAGCTGTCTTTTATTGGTATAATCAAAGAGTAATTAGTCCTTATTACGCAAATAGATAGCTTTACTAATAAATAATTTTATGCATTTTAAAAATTACAAGGTACAGAGTTTTCTCGTACATGGATATTGATCATGTTTTCATGTTTTAAGATTTTACCATAACTCAGGGATTCCACTTGTATCGTTTCATGTCTATTTTCCCATTTGATTTGAAAATTATACCTTCGGTTTCAAGCATGGCGCGCTGGTGGTTTTTACTTTCAAAAACATAATCCGGAGCGGTGTCCCCATCTGCGTTTACCACTCTGTGACACGGAATATTCATATTACCGGGCACCTTTTTCATGGCCATGCCTGCCATTCTGGCGCCCTGCGGATTACCGGCCATAAATGCAAGTTGTCCATAAGTAGCAACCCTTCCCCTTGGAATCATTTTTGCAATTTCGTAAATCCTTTTATTGAATTCACCTGTATTAACTTTCATATTTGGATTATATCAAAAAACCATTGATAAAAATATTCCGGCAAATATTAACCCCAGGCATTCTTATTTCTGCCCAAGGCACTTTTAAGATTCTTATTTCTGCCCAGGGCAATTTTAAGATTCTTATTTCTGCCCAGGGCAATTTTAAGATTAGTTTTATGCGTTAAGTGTAGCTTTGAAGTGTTTTTCTATAGCATTTGCAATTAGCTGCTGCCCTTTGGCATTCGGATGTATGCCATCCACGCATATGCAATTTCTGAAATCAGACTTTTTTAGAAATTCGTTTCTGATATCTATCAACTCAATTTTCTGTCTTCTTGCAATATCCTGGACTGCGCAGTTATAACGTTCCTGCCACCAATAAATCATACTGATGCTTCCCATCCACTTTAAAATATTTTTTTTCGTTGTTTCATCATTACGGGATATCCAATTGAAGTATGCATCCGGATTCAGAGGGGGAAGATTCATCAGCACCGGTCTTTTTCCTTCTTCAAGAACTGAAATCGTCATCTTTTTCAGCATAGTGGAAAATTGCTTTATCTCGGTCTTCGGCACATGCACTCCATCTGGATTCTCAGATACTTCATTCCAGTTAAAATCACAGTCATTGCCCCCCAATGCAAAAATCACCACATCGGGTTCAGTCTCTTTAAATGATTTATAAAACCTCTTCTCTGCCATGGTTACCGTATTACCAAACTTAGAGATATTGATTATTTTTGTATTAAAAATCTTATCCAGAATACCGGCAAACGCTTTTTCACATTTCTTATACTTATTGGCAATGTTGTCATAAATAATGCCTTTCGATATCGAATCACCGCATAACATCACTTTGCTTTTAATCATCTGTTTCTCCTAACCGCTGTATCTAGTTTTCTTTACTACGTTTGAGCATGTCTGCATTATATCAGGGCATTATTGAACTGTCAATAGTAGTTAAGGCTATTGCATCAAGGGGCTAACAGTAATATAATATTCCGTAAAGGGGGCATCTATATGAACGATAAAATAATTGAAATCAGAAAAATATTAGACGGTCTCACATCCTATAAAGGCATCCCAACCGGGGATATACCTGATATTGCACTCTATATGGATCAGGTCACCACTTTCATGGATCGTAAGCTGGAAAATTTCAAGCGGCATAAGACTGATAAAATTCTGACTAAAACAATGATAAACAACTATACAAAGGCAAGACTGACCTTCCCTCCGGTTAATAAAAAGTATGAAAAAGAACACATAATGCTCCTGACCCTTATATATCATATGAAACAAGTCATATCTGTAAATGATATGGGTAAATTGCTGAGTCCGGTTATTAATTATGTGGATAGTCCGGAAAACAAAGGTAAGTCCGCTGAAGAATTGTACGGAATTTTCACTGACATGGAGTCCCGGCAATTAAATCTTTTCGAAAAAAGCGTAGAGGAAATAATCTCAAGCCTTTCTGAAAATATAGAACTGAAAGACATTTCTGAAGATGCATTTATGATTCTATTCATACTTATATTATTAATTCAGGCAGAGCATAGAAAAAATCTTGCCGAAAAACTAATAGATGCTTTTTTTGAAATTAAAGAACCTGAAAAGAAAAAGGATGAGGAAAAGCCAAAGGGGAAAAGCAAACCCAAGAACACTAAAAAAAAGACACAGTCCAAACCACCGAAAACTGCTGAATAATTGAAGATATTCATTTATTTAGTAATATCCTTATTACTGAAGTTTGGCCACACCGGAGACGCTTTTCGGCCTTCGGTATACCATCTGAAAAATGGTTTGTGCGAAAACATTTGTGGCGTTCCTCGTAATGAAGCAAGTTGTGTTGTGGAACGGTTTGTTACAAAACTGTAATGTGTTTTTTATTGACACTCTAAATACCCTTATATATAATTAGCATCGGACTAAAACAAATTTTAAGGAAGGAGGATGCAATAATGATTAATATAAGAAAGAATCCT
>JAUVJE010000101.1 GCA_030592355.1 Clostridia bacterium | reverse complement strand
GCCATCGGTCAAAAAGGTTTTTAAGATACTTTTTAGGTTTTATGGTACAACAAAAGAATATTTCTTTAAATATGGAATCTACAGATGGTTCGGCGGTGTTGCAAGCGGTGGATTACAAGTTTTTAATGCATATCTTGCTGGCAGAATGGTGGGAATTGCCATTAGTGGTGATATGAATGCGCTTATAAGATATGCTGTTATATTGATAGGAGCTGTAATTGTCAGAACTATTGTTGGGCTTATGAATGAGTATGCCAGCTCTTATTACAACATTCACTCCGGTAAAAAGCTACGAGTTATGGCAATGGAAAAAATAAACAATTTGCCTATAGCATATTATGAGAACCAGCACTCAGGAGAAACCATATCAAAACTTGCCAGTGACATTGAAAAACTACAAGTGTTTTATGGAAATTCTGTTGCAGGAATATGGAGTTGGGTTCCAGCATCATTTGTATTTTCTCTTGCTATTTTGCTGAATACTAACGTTCAGCTTACATTGATTTGCGGAACTATAATTCCTGTTTTTGCTATTATAATGAATAAAATCAGTATTCCTATCGGAAAAGCCAGCAAAGAGCGCCAGGAACATGCAGCTTCTTTCAATTCTTATCTCAGAGATTTTGCTGAGGGAGTTCACATATATAAGTCATTCAGCATGAATAAAAGCCATGGGCATAAATTTGAAAAGGCATGTGATGATTATGCAGAAGCATCTTTTCGTATGGCTCGAAGACGTGCAATGTCAATTGGTTTGATGATTTTTGGGATGGTAATTCCTCAGGTTATTGCACTTGGGGTAGGCAGTATATTTGTTATACAGGGCCAGTTAACTGTTCCTGAATTGTTCGTATTTACTAATGTATTATGGCCATTTGTTTCTATTTTTAGACAGGTTTCTAGAGGCTGGGCTGATCTTATTGAGGAATCAGGCAGAGCAGAGCACCTGTTTACATTGTTTGATACGCAACCTGAAAGAACCGATGGCAAGGATTTTACAGATATAAAGATAGATACTGTGATGGAATTTCATAATGTTGGATTCGGCTATAACGAAAGTATTAGAGTATTAGAGTCAATTAATTTTGTAGTTGAAAAAGGAATGAAAGTAGCGCTTGTTGGCGTCAGCGGAAGCGGAAAATCTACGATTCACAAAATGTTTGCAGGTCATTATGATAATTATACAGGAGAAGTGATATTCATGGGTCATGAACTGTCAGAGTGGAATCTTGATGCTCTTAGGAATAATATCGCAGCTGTCAATCAGGATATATATCTATTTAATGAGAGTGTCATGGAAAATATCAGGTTTGGTAAACCTTCCTGTTCGGATGAAGAGGTTATTGAAGCGGCTAAGAAAGCATATGCTCATGACTTTATTCTTGAACTGGAAAATGGATATGACACTAAGCTTGGAGAAAGAGGGATAAGTCTTTCGGGAGGACAGCGTCAACGTGTTGCAGTTGCAAGGGCACTTTTAAAGGATTCTCCGATTATTCTTCTTGATGAACCAACCAGTGCATTGGATACCAGGGCGGAATATCATGTTCAAAAAGCAATTGAGAAGCTTGAAGAAGGCAGAACAGTTTTCATAATTGCTCACAGACTATCTACCATTGAGAATGCAGATAAGATAATTGTACTTGATGGGGGTTATGTACTTGGTACAGGGTCTCACAGTGAATTAATAGCGGAAAATGAAAAATATATTTCACTCTATAAACGTCAGGTACTTGAAGCTTCAGGAGGTATAGTATGAAAAAAGTAAAGTTTTTCAATGATTATAAAATAGTTTTCGAGCTAATGGGAAAACACAACAGAATTTATATGATGTATGTTCTTTTGGAGGAATTAGGAGGAACTTCTTTAGATATAGGGATAGCTCTTGCGATGAAGCAGATTGCAGACTATTTTATTAAAAACACTGAAAATTCATTAACTGTAGCAGTGTACTTGGCAATAATTATGCTTGTAATTGGCTGCATATATCTTCCTATTATGATCTATATAAGGGAAAAGCGTATTGAAAAAATTATGAAGGATGTAAGAATCCAACTTTTCAAGCATCTGCAGAAACTTCCTGTAAGCTATTTTGAAAAAAATCATAGTGGTAACATTCTTTCTCGCGTTAATAAAGATACAGAGGCACTAAGATCAGCAATAGGAATTATTTCAGGAATGGCCTGGGGTGTTATCGGAATGCTGACAGTAATTCCATATATTATGATAATGAACTGGCGTTTTGGACTTATTGGTTTAGGGGCTAGTATTCTTGTAACTATAATAAATATTAAATTCATTATTCCCATGAGAGAAAAAAGCAGAATGATTCATGAAAAAACCGCTGTTATGACTGAAACCATTACTGATAATGTCACAGGGTTTAATGTCATAAAAATGTATGGATTAAAAGGCCTTTTCATGAAAAAGTTTTTTGAAAAACTTGATGAGGTTATGGGTTACCAATTCAGCAGAGTTAAAGTTGCTGCAATTGTATATACATCAAATGTTTTAATTGGATGGGCAAACTCAGGATTGCTTGCAATAGTTGGAGTATACATGGTTTTCAAAGGGATGATCGATATCGGAGTTTTGGTTGGAACACTTCCGGTTGTCACTAGAATTACATGGTACATAATAAGTTTTACCAGAAATATAAATACTGTTCAAAGGCATTTTGCAGGAACCGAAAGACTGAAGGAATTATTTGATGTTGAGAAAGAGCCGGTTTCATATAAAACAGATGGACATAATCCATTTGCCGGAATTCAATTAAAGGATGCAGTTTATGGATACGATGAAGACATGCCTGTAATCAATGGCCTTAATATTAACGTATTGAAAGGCAGAACAGCTGCCCTGGTTGGAGACAGCGGGGGTGGTAAAAGTACCATTATAAAACTATCTATGGGGATGTATGAATTATGGGAAGGTGAGATGGTCCTTGACGGCAAACCGGTAAAAGAATATAAACTTGAAGAAATGAGGAATCTGGCGGCGTATGTTCCTCAGGATGCCTATATTTTTGACGGTACAATCAGGGAGAATATACTATATGGCAGAATCGGGGCAACCGAGGAAGAAATTCTCTATGCGTCAAAGCAGGCGAACGCCCATGAGTTTATCGAAAAGCAGATAAATGGTTATGAAACTGTTGTCGGTGAACGCGGAATTAGGTTGTCAGGTGGTCAGAGACAGCGAATTGCCATAGCACGAGCTATTCTAAAAGATGCGCCTATTCTGCTATTGGACGAAGCAACTTCCAGCCTTGATTCGGGATCTGAAGAACTAATACAGGATGCCCTGGACAAACTTATGGAGAACAGGACATGCATAGTTGCCGCTCACAGACTGTCAACAATTGAAAAAGCAGATGTCATATATTTCATTAAAGATGGCAAAGTGGAAGAGGAGGGTACCCATATTGAGTTACTTTCTGCAAAAGGATTGTATTCTGAATTGTACCTGAGGGAATTTGCTGTGCAGGAATAATATTCACAACAGTCTTATTTGTTAACAAATAATGAACAATTTGTAAATTATATTTTAACAAAGGAAGATATTGTGTATAATTTTTATTTGTCGTGCTAAAATATAGTTGGCCGGGAAAACCGGTATATTAAGAAAATTAAGGAGGCAAATGACATAGTGATAAAAAGAGTAATGCTGATATTTATATCGTTGGCATTGGTATTGTCATTTTCCGCATGTGATACATCTGTAGAGGAAACGCCAACCCCAACCCCAACACCGCTTGTTATTGACGATGGTCTGCCGAAGCTGGATGCAGAAATTCTTATCAGGGCGGTCAATCCTAATATCGATGCCGTGGATGATGAATACCCATACCTGGAGGTTTGGAGCGATGTGATTTATGATAGATTCGGAGTGGATGTAAAGGTTAGCTTTTTCCCGCTGTATAAAGTACTTAAGGAGAGTCCTGAGCAGATATATATTTATGATTACCTGAGGGTGGAACCGCAGAATGGACTATTGCTTCATGATCTTACTGATTTGGATATTTCTTATAACATCATGAAAAGCCTTATAGAGAATCAGGGAATCATACATGTTACGGAATATATAAAGAACAGCCCGTATTATGAAAATTTTGACAGCTCTTTGATTAATCTTCTGACAGATGAAAACGGAGATGTCTGGGGCATACCGATAGACACTGCTCAATCTGTTTTTGACGCCAGGGCTTATAAAAAATCCTGGATTGATAAAGTCGGTCTTAATGTGCCTTATACCGTTGATGAATTTTATGAAACAATGGTAGCATTTACATATGACGATCCGGATGATAACGGCCAGGACGACACATATGGATATTACGGACCATACAATTTTAAATTTGCATTGAATGACGTGTTGAAAGCATACGGCTTATACAACGGCACTACTTCTTTTATTGCATACAATCCAAATACAGGGACAATTGAAGATTCGCTGTTATCGCCTGATGCCCTGACGGCGTTGACTTATATCAATACAATTTATAAGGAAAAACTCGTCAGAAAGACAGGATTGAGTCCCGGAACTTATGAATCAATGATTCCTGATGACTGCGGCTCTATTTTTTGGAGTCATTCAGCGGAAGATGATGTTGTTTATGCAGCTGCTCCGTTGGTTGGCACAAACACTGAAAATCTTATACATATGACAACCTATGGAAAAGTTTATTTCATGCTTGCCGGAACCGAAAATCCAGAAAGTATGTTCAATTCTTTTGTGTCATTGGTTTATGGCAAGGAAGAAGCTTACCTGATGCTGAAATACGGAATACAGGGCAGGCACTATGAGATTGATGATTTAAACCGTGCAATAATCCTGAATAATCCGAGCATTTCGAATGAAAACGTGGGCAAGATAGTAATAGGCAGCGGGATTAGTATTACGGGCGATCGGATGCTGAATTTAGTAGGAAATCTGAAAGAATTTCCGTCGGACAATTATAATGTTTACTACAATGAATTGGTAACTGACCCCGGCTATGTTGATAATGCAAAATATGCAAGAGAACAAGCTTTGATTTATCAGCAGACTATTCTGCCTTATGCATTTAACATACCAACCAAAGAGTCCCTTATCCAAAGTGATTTTGTAGATAACTGGACGATTAAGATCAAGGATGATTACCTGTACTACAGGGATCTCGAACAGTCGGTTGTCGGAGAAAGAATTATAAGTGTTTCCGATGCCCTTGACGCATACATCACAAACATGAAAATTCTGGGGCTGCAGGATCTCATCGATGAAGCCAATACAAATCTTGGGAAAGTTACTGTATACAGTTACTAACCGATGTTTAAAAAGGACCTGGAGCTGCAAAGCTTTTTTGATGCCGAAATTTATTGGGCGAACGGGATTTGGTAATACCTGCTTTTTGTGATAAATGATATAATGATTTCATGTTTGATTTGCTTGATAACATTCGAAATAGTTCTATGCCTGCAGAGAATGAAGGTTTTAACAGCAAGAGCAGATATCTTGATTTAATGGAAAAATCCATTGCCGGCTATGACTTTCGTGATATAGAAAAAAGGATTGATGCTCCAATTTTTGATTTTCAAAATATTTTCGATAGCTATTCAAGAATCGGCATGTCGCGTCTTTTAAATGTAATTGCTTTCCTTATTTCAAACAACCGCATTTCCGGACTATATAAGTTTTGGATCAGTCTTATGAAAAGTGTGCTTAAAGACATTGCAGCGCCCCATGATAAAAGCGGGGTTGAGTTTCTGGTGCTTGAGATATGCACTGCTTTGATAACCGGCCGGGATTTTATTAAACGGGATGATTACGAGTCGTGTATAGAAAGTTTGGCAGAATTGGACCCCTATGAAAAATATGATTCCACGTTAAAAAGGAAGACGCCTGAAAATCTTCACAATTTTTGCATGTACGGAATTTGCGCGGAATATCTGCGGGGGTATCTTACCGGTGCCGATACCGAAGATTTTATACTTCGGCACTGGAAAGTGCAAAGAATAAAATTTGATACAGAAGGACGGTACATGGACCCCGGCTGCCCTATGGTTTATGACATTACATCGAGATATCGGCTGGTCCTCATGCTGCATCTGGGTTATGACGGAGCGGCCGCAGGGGAGATGAGAAAAATTTTATCTAAAAGCGCTCCCGGGCTGCTATACCAGATGTCTTCTGATTATAAATTCCCATTCGGAGGTAGAAGCAACCAATTCAATTTCAACGAAGCCCTTGTTGCATCTATGTGCGAATATCATGCTTCGGAGTTTTATGCTGCCGGTGACATAAAAGTTGCAGGCGCCTTTAAGCATTGTGCAGCGAGAAGTATAGAGGGTCTTGAAAGATGGATGAATGTTTTGCCTGCACGGCATATAAAGAACTTCTACCCCATTGACAGCAACTATGGAATAGACAGTTACGGAACTTATGAAAGATATATGGGAACCATGGGGACATTTCTGTCAGGCGCCCTGATGTTTTGTAATGAAAATACGGGGGAATACCAATCTCCCAATGAGACAGGGGGATACGTTTACCAAACTGGCAATGAGTTTCATAAGATATTCGCATCCTGTTGTGGATATTCGGTTGAAATTGATAAAAAGGCAGATGCTAAATATGATGCAACAGGATTAGGAAGGGTGCACTTTACCGGCGCGCCATCTGAAATTGCCATATCCATGCCGTTTTCTTTGCACCCAAAATACTTGCTTGGTAAATACAGCAATACCAAGGGAAGGGCATTGGGTTCTTTTTGGTACTTTAACGGAAATAAGGAATATCTTTCTGAATCAGATTGTGAAACAGAAACAGTAATTTTATATGAAACCCGTGAATCGGTTGGCTTTATTTTGAAGTATACTGTCGCCGGAAGAGGATGTGTCAGCGAAAAATATGTTATCAATAAAGCCGGTATAAGTATTACTGCGGAATGTGATTTTGGAGACATATCGTACTGCATACCGTTTTTCCTGTCAAACGGCAGGGACAGCGGCACTATTTCACAGGAGAATGGAAGTTGTTCTATAGTCCTTGGATTATGGGAATACAGAGTTGTTTGGGATGGTTTGCTTTCGGCGGAATTTTGTGATTGTTTATTATACAATAGGAATGGTGAATATAAAGAATTAAATATTAAGAACAAAAAAAGGCAAATAAAAATTAAACTTTCGATAAAAGGAGCAGATAATGAAAAAATTAAAAGAAAGACATGAAATTGAAGAAAAGTTCAAGTGGAAACTTGAGGATATTTATGCAGATGATGCTGCATTTGAGTTTGATTTTGAGAAAACCAGTAAGCTATGTCTGGATATGACGGAAATGCAGGGTAAAGTAACTGATGCGGCTGCTCTTAATAAGTGTCTGGAGCTTTATGAGGATATGTACTGCCTGGTAGACAACTTGTTTACATACTCAAAGATGAGGATGGATGAGGATAACTCAAATTCAAAATTTCAGGTGCTGTTCGGAAGGGCAAGAGAACTGGCAGTCAAAGCCGATGCGGCCGCTGCTTTTATCGAACCTATGGTGCTGCAGTTTTCAGAAAAAGTGGTAAAAGAACCGGTTCTTAAAAAATATGATATATTTCTTGGGGAAATTCTAAGGAAGAAGGAGCATACGCTTTCAGCGCCCGAGGAGAAAATTCTTGCAAAAAGTACAGAGGCGACAGGTGCAGCGCAGGAAATATTCTCTATGTTCAATAATGCGGACATAAAATTTCCGGAAATAACTGACGAAAACGGAGATAAGGTGGAATTGACCAAAGGACGCTATATTACCTTTATGGAAAGTAAGGACCGCGAAGTCAGAAAAGCTGCTTTCAATGCATTTTATGACACATACGGCAGTTACAAGAATACTTTTGCTGCTTCATATACATCCAGCATAAAGGCAATGAAGTTTTATTCTGAAACCAGGGGATATGCTTCTAGTCTTGAGGCTTCGCTTGATAGTGACAACATAACAACGGATGTATATGATAACTTGGTAAATACCATTAATGAAAATCTCCACCTGATGCATAAATATGTGAAGATTCGCGCAAAAGCCCTGGGGTTGGATAAAATTAATATGTACGATATTTATGTTCCGCTGGTGGAACAGGATGATGATAAATTCAGCTTTGAACAGGCCGCCGACATGGTTGCCGGAAGCCTGGGTGCTCTCGGTGATGAATATATTTCGCTGCTGAAAAAGGGATTCTCATCTGGATGGATTGATGTTTATGAAAACAAAGGTAAAACCAGCGGAGCCTACTCATGGGGAACTTATATGTCTCATCCTTACGTGTTGCTTAATTACCAGGGAACTTTGGACAATATATTCACGCTTGCGCATGAGATGGGTCATTCGCTGCATACATATTATTCATCAAAAGAGCAACCTTACATCTATTCTAACTATAAGCTGTTTGTTGCAGAGGTCGCATCCACAGTCAATGAAATTTTAATGCTTAAATATATGCTGAAAGAAACTACAGATATTAAAAAGAGAGCGTTTCTCATCAACCATTTCCTTGAAACATTCCGGGGAACTGTTTTCCGACAGACTATGTTTGCTGAATTCGAAAGGGATTGCCATGGAAGCTACGGGAAAGGCAAGCCGTTGTCGGGAGACGACCTATGTTCGATGTATCTCGAATTAAACAAGAAATATCACGGAGAGGGTTGTGAAATCGACGATAAGCTAAAATTTGAATGGAGCAGGATTCCTCACTATTACAGGAGCTTTTATGTTTATAAATATGCAACCGGATTCTCAGCGGCCGCGGCAATAGTCAGGATGATAGAGG
>JAUVJE010000120.1 GCA_030592355.1 Clostridia bacterium | reverse complement strand
AGGAAAGAAAAGAATAATAGGTTACAAAAGTATAATTTATGATTGTTATTAAAAGTGGATTATAAAGTTTTAAAGAATTGGTTGCGGGAGGAAGATTTGAACTTCCGACCTTTGGGTTATGAGCCCAACGAGCTACCAGCTGCTCCACCCCGCGTCATTATGGTGCCGGAGACCGGAATCGAACCGGTACAATCTTGAAGGATCGCAGGATTTTAAGTCCTGTGCGTCTGCCAGTTCCGCCACTCCGGCATGCTCTTCTCGAACGGCTTTCCTATTATAATATAAGGTATATCGTATGTCAATCTGTTTTTTTCTCTTCAAATTTCTTCTTTGCGTGCTTGTATGGAAGCCATATGAAATAGAAAAAATAGAAGGCGCTTGCAAGTAAGCCGCATATTAGCGCTGCATAAAGGTCATGGGGATCGAACACAGGATTTCCCGGAAGAGCCAGTAGTTCATAAAGCATAATTATGATAGTTATTCCGGCGATGTAGAACATATCGGATATTCGGTTTTTTGCCTGAAGCAGCAACACGAAAAAGATTGCAGCAAATGTTCCGATGCTTGTACCCAAAGTATCTGCTATATATAAGTCAAAGAGCCCTCTTTCATAAATTTCGGGCCGGTAAAAGGAGCGGCCGGCTTCCGTAATAAAAAACGACACGGCAAAAAGTATCATCAGCACTTTTTTATGATGGGTAAACTCAGTTTGTTTTTTCAACATGAAATATATGACCAGGCATATAATTGGCAATAGTATAAGGGGACCGAAACTGTCTGGATTCATCATGCAGCACCTTTCAATTTGTAATTGAATTCTAACACACTGGTTGTATTCTTGCATCCAATACTTAAAATTGTATATGCAATATATATTATGTATAATCATTTTATAAATTTATTCGCCGGAGGCGCCATATGAAAAAGATTAAAATTGCATTGTTGGGTTGCGGAGCCGTATCGGAACTTTATCTGCCTATTTTCAAACATATCCCGGAAATGGAACTTGCGGCAATAGCGGATATTAATAAAGAACCGGCCGCGGAAGCTGCAAAAAGATATTTCATACCTAAAATATATATGTCTGCAAAAGAGATAGCGCAGGATGATGAAATCGATGCTGTTATCGTTGCCACTCCGCCTCAGTTTCACTATGAGAATATCAAAACGCTTGCGGAAACCGGAAAACATATTTTATGTGAAAAACCAATGGCGCATACTGTGGAAGACTGCCAAAGAATCATTGATGTATGTAATGAAAATGGTGTTAAACTGCAGCTTGCGCATATGAAGCGGTTTATGAGGGGCAATCAGAAAGTTAAGGCAATAATTGATTCGGGTGCTTTGGGCAAGGTCTTTATGGTCGAGTGCCAGTGGGATGTTGCTGTGCCGCAGATTGTAGGGACATACCGTGAAAAGGTTACTACAGGCGGGGGAGTATTGCAGGATCATGGCCCACATGCCTTTGACCTTGTGAGATGGTGGACAGGTAATGATATAAAAGAAATTAGCGCAACTGTTAAAATTGTACATCCTGACAGGGTTAATGAAGATACTGCAGTGGTTACAGCTGAGCATGAAAACGGAATGACCGGTTTTTACCACATGACCAGGATTTTCTTCGGTAGAGAGTACGACCACGATTACTATAAAATATATGGCTCGAAGGGTACGCTTGAAGTGATTAACGAGCATCACTTTCCTACGATGAGCCTTGAGTCTCCTAAGATTGTTTTTTATGGTCCCGGCGATTATGTAAAAAATATGGATGTCCTTCACGGATGGAGTCTGGATGACCAGGTTATGCAAAATTCTGCTTTTTACAGTGAATTAAAGGCCTTTTCAGAGTGCATTATAAATAATACCGAACCGCGGGTAACCGGTGAAGACGGCAAGCATGCCATGGAATGTGTAGCTGCGTCATATGAATCTGCGTTTACCGGTAAAAAAATCAAGCTTCCTTTTACCAAAACACAAAACTTCGGAAATTTATTCACGGAATTAAAAATAAGAGACAGCAAAAATCTGGGAAATGATTATGTTATCGGCTCAAAGCAGGGTGAGGAGATTCAAGTGTCAGACCCGGTGCTTGCCTACAGACCGCCCCGCACCCATGAGAAGTGGGATGAAAATAAAAATGGAATGCATGATACAGCATCTTGCGACGGCATCCAAAGAAAACTTAAATTCAAGAAGTAATATTGTAAATTTACTGCCGTGCGTCCAAATCATCCGAAGGATATTTTGAGCAGTGGATTGCATCATGTGACATTTAAAATGTCTTTATGTATGTTTTATCTTTCTAAATGCAACTTTACAAACCTGTGTGGTATAATCAGTCATGTTCCGTAAGAAAAATGTACGGAACTATGAGTCGGTAATTTATACGTGCCGATTCGGTTAGGAAAGAAGGTGTAAATTTGAATAAATTGATGAAAATCGGACCAATTACACTGATTGTGGTTATTCTTCTCATTTGGCTTGCCACGGGTTTTTATACCGTTAAGTCAGAGGGTGGAGAAGCTGCTGTAGTGCTTAGATTCGGCAATCATGTAAATACGGTTTATGACGCCGGTCTGAACTGGCATTTGCCGTCTCCGATTGAAACCATTGAAAAGGAAAAACTAAAGGAAATCAGGACAATTGAGATAGGTTATAAAACCCTGAAGATGGGCAGCCAGAGCGAGTATTCGGAGTATAAAACTGTTCCGGACGAAGCAAGGATGCTGACGCAGGATGAAAATCTTGTTGATGTAGAAACTGTTATACAGTATGAAATATTGGATATTGAGGCATATATATTCAATGTCGATGATCAGGTAGGCACAATGACTGTTTCAGCTGAATCAGCTATCAGAAGGGTTGTTGCAAACCATACTCTTGATGAAGTTTTGACCGACAACAAATCAACCATTCAGAATGAAATCTCTGCGGACCTCCAGGCAATTTGTGATAGATATGAGCTGGGAATCCAGATAAATAATGTTGTGCTTCAGGATGTTGCAGCACCGTTGGAAGTTGATGCGGCATTTAAAGATGTTGCAAACGCCCGCGAAGATAAAGCGAGCTATATCAACGAAGCGGAAACATATGCAAATCAAATACTTCCCCAGGCAAGGGGTAATGCCGCTGAAATGATAAACCAGTCGGAAGCATATAAAGCGAAAAGAATTGCTGAAGCAAAAGGCGATGTAGCTAACTTCCTGCAGGTTCTTGAGAAATATGAACTTGGGCAGGATGTAACACGAATCAGAATGTACATTGAAACCATGGAAGAAATCCTTCCGGGAATGACTAAATACATTGTTTCATCGGAAGATGGAACCCTTAAGTTCCTGCCTCTTGAGCAATCGAAAATACTTCAGGGGGGTGACCAGTAATGAATGAATTCACAAACAACGAACAATTCGATAAGGTTAAAAACAGTAAAACATTCAAATCAATAATTGCTATTGTCGTGGCAATTGTGTTAATTCTCATTCTGTTCAATCTTTGTACGTTTACGGTCGATGAGAGAGAACAAGTGGTGGTAAAGCAATTTAATGAAGTAGTGCGCGTTATAATCGATGAAGAGACTCCTGAAATGGAAGCTGCACGGATTGCTAATGTTAATTTAAAAGATGTGAAAGTGATTGAAGGAAGAAAAGGGTTGTTTCTTAAGATTCCATTTATACAGACCACGGAAACATACACGAACCAGTTGCTGACATATGACACGGTGCCCAGGGAAGTTATTACCCAGGATAAGAAAAAACTGGTTCTTGATAACTTCGCACAGTGGAAAATTGACAATGCAGCCCTGTTTGTTGCAACAATCAATAATTCAAGAAAAGCACATCAAAGGCTTGATGAAATCGTTTATTCTAAATTGAATGAAGAAATCGGTAAAGTCACAGCCCATGTTGTTATCTCTGACAAAGAGTATATGAGCAGCATGCTTGAGAGGATTATAGAATCCACTAATGCACAGCTGGTCAATTACGGTATGGAAGTCGTTGACATAAGGATTAAGAGAACCGACCTGCCGGCAGAAAACTACGAGAATGTTTTCAACAGGATGCGTACCGAGAGAGAAAGAGCGGCAAAGACTTACAGGTCCGAAGGTCTGGAAGAAGCACAGAAGATTACTTCCACCGCCGATAAGGATGCAACCATTATTGAAGCTCAGGCATATGAAACAGCTGAAACCACACGTGGTGAAGGCGATGCCTCTGCGTTGCAGATTTATGCGGATGCATATAACCAGGATCCTGAATTCTATGCTTTCTACAGGAGTCTGCAGGCATATAAGGTCACGCTTGGCAGCAACACTACGATTGTACTGGATACAAAGAATGAATTTTTGCAGTATCTGTTTAATCCGGGTGTTATACAGGTAGAACCGGCTGAAGAACCAACAGAAGAACCAACAGAGTAGAAACTAAGCAATAAAACTAAAATCGCCGGATAAGGATTCGCTCCATCCGGCGATTTTTTGCGTTAATAATTAGCAGTTGGTATAAATCTCGCAAATTTACCCCTAAAATAAATTTACGAAATGTCAAAATGGTCAAAATACAATGAAAAAGCGCAGTGTTGTTGACTACAGAAGGTGGTAGATATATAATATCTTAGTGTGATTTTTAGAACATTTAATGTTTTTCTATAATCCATTTATAAGCAGATTCGAAACATGAAATGTTTCGAATTTATGCGAAGGGAGACAAAGGAATGGCGAATAAGTCCAGGAGAAATCCTAGAATGGATTACTCTTCAGTCAGTAAAAAAGAACCAAAGCTTAAACCCGGTGCAAAATTGTGGATAAAATTTTCAATAGCAATTCTTTTAGTTGTGTTTTTTGTCGTTATAATTCTTACAGGGGCGCCTGGAATGGGTGTTTCCAAAGTGTCGGAAATAAAAACAGGCATTGATATAAAAGGTGGCGTTTCAGCAACGCTTTATCCGGATGTTGAGAATGCAGACGAAGTAACAGATGATCAGCTAAGGATAATTAAAGAAATACTTGAACAGCGAATCGAAGCAAAAGGAACCTTTGACTATAACATGAGCCCTGATTACGAGAACAAAAGACTACTGCTTGAAATACCTTATTCGAGCGGCGATGACACAAACCCGCAGAAAGTCATAGACGACCTGGGTGAAATGGCGTTGCTTACATTCAGGGAAGTTGACATTGAATCATTCGTGATAAATGAAGTAACAGGTGCTTATGAGTTTTTGCCTACGGATAAAATTGCCGTTGAAGGGTATGATATAGAAACCGCGAGTGCCGTGTATAATGAAAACAAACCTGTTGTAGCTTTGAAATTCACTGAAGAAGGCGCAGTGAAATTTTCCGAAATAACAAAAAGACTCAGTGTTAGAAGAGAAAGATTGGCAATTTACCTTGATGATGAATTCATAAGCGCACCGTCTGTGAATGCATGGATAAAATCCGGCGAAGCCGTAATAGAAGGCAATTTTTCTGTCGATGAAGCCATAGATCTTGCCAATAAACTTCAGTACGGCGCACTGCCGTTCGCAATGACGGCTAAAGAAATCAACTCCATAACACCCACACTTGGTGAAAGCGCATTAAACGTTACATTGAAAGCGGCGCTTGTTGCGTTCATACTGATACTGCTTTTCATGCTTTTCAGATACAGACTTCCCGGTTTAGTTGCATCGGTTGCCTTAATCGGATTGGTCGCCAGTGTAATATTCTGGATTTCCGCTTTTAACGCATCCATAACACTTCCCGGTATTGCAGGTATCATACTGACCATGGGAATGGGTGTTGACGCAAATGTAATCATATATGAAAGAGTAAAAGAAGAATACAGCAGGGGAATTGGACTGGAGGAAGCCATAGACATAGGCTTCAAGAGGGCATTTTCAGCAATACTTGATGCAAACGTAACCACATTGATTTCAGGTGGAGCTCTATATATTGTCGGAAGCGGTCCAATCAAGGGATTTGCATTGGCCCTCATCATAGGGGTCATCATGAGCTTCTTTACAGCAATCATAATAGTCAAATACATACTTAAGGCTATCGCATCAATCAAACCATTGCAAAGCAAATGGCTATATGGCGTTAAGGAGGTGTCGAAATGATAGATATAATTGGTAAAAGAAAATATATGTTCATAGTCTCGGCAGTCCTGATTCTAATAGGAATATTATTCCTCTTAATCAATGGAGGATTTAACTGGGATATTCAGTTTGAAGGCGGAACCATCATCAAAATCGAAATGATAAATGATGACTATGATGCCGCGGCAGCTGAAATGGATATTGAAAATCTGCTGGGTAAAATAGTTACCGTGCAAAAGGAGAACACCTATAATCCGGAAAATCAATCCGACAGCATATCGCTGCTGTCGATAAAAGTGTCTAAGGACAACACCCTGAATAGCAAAGAGATAAATTCAGTAGTAGAATTGCTTTCACAAGAATATAATGTCAAGACAGGTACACAGCCTCAGATACAGTCCGTTGAGCCGTTTATTGGTGTTGAATTGAGAAATAAGGCACTGATGGCAGCTGGCTGGGCCATGCTCCTGATAGTAATTTACGTCGGAATACGTTTTCGTGTAATGTCGGGTATCTCGGCGGGTCTTTTCGGAATTGTTGCACTGTTGCACGATGGATTAATAATGTTGTCGGTATATACTGTATTCAACATACCGGTTAATGAAGTTTTCGTAGCTGCGATACTGACAATAATCGGATACTCTATGAATGATACCATTGTTATCTATGACCGTATAAGGGAAAACAGCGGTCTTATGCATAAGGCAGACATTGATACAATGGTAAATACAAGTATTGTACAGTCGTTGCCAAGGACAATAAACACCCTGGTGACCACTTTGTTGACAGTAACCACCCTGTATGTTTTTGCATCTATATATAATGTGGAATCAATCAGACAATTTGCATTCCCGCTGATTATAGGCTTGACCAGCGGTTCATATTCATCAATATTCATAGCGGCGCCGCTTTGGATGATTTGGAGAAAATACAGGATTAAGAAAAAAATTCTGGATGCAAAAGCATAATTTGAGGCAGGAAATGAATATTTATCATGGAATGATGAAAACCGCTGTGAGGATTAAACGTATCCTTACAGGTAAATCATCCCAAACTGATTTCACCCGATATATTGAAGAAATACAATTTAAAACGCCTGAAGAGCTCAAGTCTCTTCAGGCTGTTTCTTTGTGCGAGCTTTTAAAGCATGCTGTAAACCATATTCCATATTACATGAACATAAAGGACAGTCTTGGATTAACACCAAAAACAGCTTTCGATGATATAAAAAAGGTCCCGATTATTTCAAAAAGGGACCTTATAGAGGGAAAAGAAAGATTTTTAGCCGATAATATTGAACTGGGAAAGATAATGCATACAGGGGGAACAACAGGTGAAAAAACGTTTGTGTATGAGGACAAGTATTTTACCAGTCATAGCCCCGATGAATATTTCAATAAGATAATAGGAATGGTTCCGGGGAAGAGCAGATTGATTTTAAAAGACGACCTAAGCAAAAAAAAGGCAGTAATCCAGGGCAAGTATGATTACGAGTTTAATCCATTGAAACAAGTATACAGGATAGATCATAAATTT